>NZ_JBCOAB010000014.1:0-82214 GCF_040227035.1 Clostridium sp. RTP31139st1_H3_RTP31139_211217 | reverse complement strand
CCAGTTTCTCCTGTGATTCCTACTCCTGTTGGTCCGGTTACTCCTGTTGCTCCTGTGATTCCTACTCCTGTTGGTCCGGTTACCCCAGTTGCTCCTGTTACTCCTGTTGCCCCAGTTGGACCAGTCGCTCCTGTTACTCCAGTTGCTCCTGTTACTCCTGTTACTCCTGTTGCCCCAGTTGCTCCTGTTACTCCTGTTGCCCCAGTTGGACCAGTCGCTCCTGTTGGACCTGTTGGTCCTGTTATTCCCGTTGAAGGACCTGTTGGACCTGTTGGTCCTGTTGGTCCTTGAGGACCTGGAGGGCCTGGAATAATTTGATAGCAAGTAATTCTTCCCTTACAATCTCTAACACACTTACACCATCTATTCGAAGTTTCATCATATATCCACTCTTCATTATGGCAATAAAACTGATTATTACCCATATTTCATCCTCCTTTGCAATACTTATCGTAACAATAATATATGATTTAATAAAACAAAGTGTGTATTGGTATCAAAAGTATTACTTTTTATGAAATCTTGAAAATATAAACTTTCCAAAGGTTCTTTTCACAAACCCAATTGGTATACCAGGATAAAAATTTGTCTCTTTTAACTTCTCATTACTCCAATATTTGCAATCTGCAATACCAACTCCATTTCCATTTATAGACATTACTCGCCAAACATTATACATTAATATACTTTCAAAACTAGGTTCGTGAACTTTTCTACTATTCAATTCTAATGCAAATTTATCTGCCTTTCTATTTATAATAGCTCTATTTTTATCATTTAACTGTATATCTCTATACGCAATTGGCATAGTTAATACATAATCTACATCCCAATAATACATTACCTCTTTTAAATAATTTGCAGCTTCTTTATGTCCAGCTCCTGCAGTAGTTGTTGTAATTAATACTTTTTATAAAAAATCTTGCTCTATGGAAATTATAAGACATATGATCGATAAAATTTTTTAACACCCCAGTTATCTGCATAGAATATACTGGTGATGTTATTATAATTGCATCAGCTTCTTCAATTTTACTAACTATTCTTTGAATAGTATTCTTATGAGAACATAAGCTTTCACCTTTAATAATACAATTAAAACACCTTAAGCACGTTGGTATGTTTTCCTTATCTAATTCAATCTCCTCAAATTCAAATTCTCCATTCTTATTCATTTCTTCTTCAGTAAGCTTTAATACGTCCCATGTATTTCCCCTTCTTGGACTACCATGTATAACTAAACATTTCATAAAATAACCTCTCATTTTATTTATTAATAATTACTATGCTTTTAGACTTATATTTATAGTTATAAACAATATAAAAAAACTGAACTAACTTAATAAGCTAATTCAGTTTTATAGACAATATTTATTTTTTATATTCCCTTAATATTAAAGATAAAGACGTGTTATTTTTCACATAGCTGATTTATATTAAATTTAATTTTTCTATTTTTCTTCTTTACGCATTTCTTTTGCAACTTCATTAATTACTTTATTAATTTCATCTATTGCTTCTTCTTCACTTTTTACACTAACATCTTCATCATTCTCATTTTCTTCAGAGCTATCCCCATAATTATTACCATTATTATTTCCACAATAAATTCCCTTTTTAATAGGTGCTATTAAAAATCCAGCTACTGCACCAGCAAAGAAACAAGCTGCCCCTAACAATACCTTTTCATCTAACTTCATATATAACCTCTCCTAAATTAATTATTTTTCTCTTAAAATTTTAACGATATTTTAGTTATATGTTTATAAATTCAATAATATACCGAAGTAAATATAGAATTAGATTTTATTATTTATTTAAATAAGGTAATACATCTTGAGAATAGGCTCTTAATACCTCACCTACACTCCAAGCTTGAGAATAACATCCTCTTCCTGTTGAAGCAAAATCACCATCAAATATTTCAGCAATACCATTAATACATCCATCTTTCATAGTATCTTCAAAAACCTTACACATATGATTTGCTTTTTCTATAGCCTCTTTAGAATAGTCATTAACTTTACAATATGCTGTTATAAATCCTCCAATTAAGAAAGCCCAAGTAGTTCCCATATGATATGCACAATCTCTATCAATTAATTTTCCTATATATTTCTTTTTATAATCCTTGTCCATAAATGAAAGAGAACGTAATCCATAAGTTGCATATAAATGCTTATATACTGCACCAACTATTTTCTTTTCTTTTTCTCTATCTAAAACTGCAAATGGCAATGATACTGCCCAAATTTGATTTGGTCTTATTTTATCATCATTTTTATCAACTACATCATAAAGACAATTTTTTTCTTCATTCCAAAATTTATTATTAAATGATTCTTTTACTCTACAAGAAAGCTCTCTATATTCTAAAGAATCATCTTCAAATTTCTCACATAACTCTTCCATTATTTTCAACGCATTATACCATAAAGCATTAATTTCAACTGGTTTTCCATGTCTAGGTGTAACAACAAAATCTCCAACTCTAACATCCATCCATGTTACTTGATCAAGACCTCCACCCGCAAATATTAATCCATCACTATCCATTCCAATTGAAAAGTCTGTTTTAGTAGAATAAGCCTTATATATTTCCTTTAACTTTGGATATAGCTTTTCTTTAACAAATTTATAATCACTTTCATCACCAGTATACTTTAAATACTTATAAACTGCTTGAAAATACCAAAGCGAAGCATCTACTGTATTATATCCAGGCTCAGTATTCTCATCTGGAAATACATTAGGAACTAGTCCATTTTTAATATATCTTGCAAAAGACTCTAAAATTTCTCTTGCTTCATCAAATCTTTTAGTAACTAAAGTAAGACCTTCAAAAGCAATCATTGTATCTCTGCCCCAATCTGTAAACCATGGTAATCCTGCTAAAACAGTCTTTAGTCCTGTACTTTCTCTATTAACAATGAAATGATCACCTGCTTTAACTAAATTATTTGCAAAGTCATCATTTAAATTAGCATTTTCAACTAAAGCTTCAGCTCTCTTTTTATATTCATTCACTATTTCAAATCCACTTTTTTCATTTAATCCTTCAATAGTACATTTAACGTAAAATCTTTTCTTTTCAAAAGGCTTTAATTCAATATGAACTTCATAAGGTGTATAATGATTATCTACCCCTAGGAAACCTGTTCTATGATCTATCATATAAAAATGATTTTCTTCCATTAAATAGTTTGGTGTTGCCATACTTGTAGGAATTAAACTTCTATCATAGAAATCTCCTTCCGAAGTATAAAAGTCTATTTTTATATTCTTATCTTTCTCAGGTATTAAAGTTAATATTTTTCCACTAGTCTTTACATCAAATTTTAAATCCCCTCTTTCACTAGTTTCTCCAGCCTCTCTATAATTAAATAAAGGTACTACTTTTAATGTTGCACTTTCACTTCCATTTTCAATTTCATAACATACAGCAACAGTATTATGTCCATATTCTATCGATATAGTTTTTTTAATAGATACATCTTCAATTGAATAATAATATTCTGGTACCGTATCCAAAATAAACTGCTCCAAATATTCTTGTCCATCTTTTGAAGTTCCGATATATTGTTGTGATGTTAAATCATACTCTCTATCATTAATTATAATTTGTTCTTGCGTTCTTGTTAAAATTAATTTTCTATTTACTGGCGCATTTAAGGATGCAATTAAATATCCATGAAATGCTTGAGCACCTCCACCAGCAACTGTATGATTTGCATATCCACCAATACCGTTACCTATAACCCATGATAGCTCATTTCCAGACTCAATATTCTTCCACATTCCTCTTCCATACTTGTACATCTCTATTCCCCTCCTGTAACTGTTATCATATCTATATTGAAATTATACATAAGTTTTAATATACAAACAATAAAACAAATATGCTACTTTTATATTAAAAATGCTATTACATTCAAAAAGAGTAAGATTTATAAATATAAATCCTACTCTTGCATTTTTTATTAGTGATGAGCGTCAAAATTTCCTTGACTAATTGCCATACGTTCTGCAGAAAGATTTGCAACAATCTCATTAAGAGTCCAATTAATTGATGTTTCAGTTACTGTAGCCTTTAATACATTATTAATTTTTAGCTTTCTTAAGTTTTCTAAAAATACATTTATTTTTGCAGGTGATAATGCATTAAATATTATGGCTCTTTCTTTTCTTCCATCAGTACAATCTGATTTTATATTATTTTCTAGTATATCCTTCATAACTGTATCAGCATTTTTAGGATATAAAACTATTTGGTCTCTAACCCCTAAAAGTGAAGCATATCCTTGAATTGATTTAAGTTCTTTTCCACCTATGTTATAAATAACTACACAAGCTCTTCCTTCTACTTGTGAATTATCATTCATATCTAATTTTGTAAATGTCATAAATAAACCTCCATTTTTTTCAATTCAACTGTCAATATAAATTATATCCTAATTATAACATAAAATTCATGTATTATGTAATTAAATAATAATAACTATTATTTAATTATTATTACAGTAAAATTAAATATACATTTACCTTCCACCTATCTTTTTATACAACTCATCTTTATCAATTATTTTTCTTTTAACTTTTAATTCTCCAATACTATTAACAACATTAGACCAAGTACTATATTCTTGAAATGGATTACTTCCTGCTTTTGCTTTTAACCATGAATTTAGAGTACTAGGAACATCCCCATCAACAGATAACAAATCTCCACTTTCATCTCCTAGAAGCCTTCTTCCTAAAAGTCTTATAGACTCTAAGTCTAATAATGAATTTGCCTTATTACTTATCTTCATTTCATATGGCATTAAATGTTCAATTGATTTTGCTACTGATAACAGCCTTTCTCCTTCCCTTACTGAATACCACCAACCTCCAATTAATACTCCATAACGTCTCCTGGTAGAAACAAAATAACTGTCAATTGTAATTCCATTGTGAGTCAATTCATTATAATGTAAAAAACAACTAATATTATATAAATTACTCAACACCCAACTTGCTGTATTAACTGACACCTTTCCTTTATAATACGTTAATAAATCTCTTAATAAAATTAAGTCTTCTTCTTTTTCAAATACTATTCCTATCTTCCCAGTTACTGTCCTAAAACTTGTAATAATTCTAGGCATATATTTACTAAATTCTTTTTCCATATCATCATTTGCATATTTTAAATTTTTTATTTGCTTTAAAGCATTTAAAGCAAATTTTTCATTTTCTTCATTAAACAAATATAATACAATTTCATTTCCTATATACATTTTTCCTAATTCAAAATTATGACTAATTCTAAATTTCATCATATAATATTTGCCATCACTTTTTTTTAATTTTATCATACCCGGCTTATTCCATATTCCCTTTTCTATATTTGACTCAGCCTCTTTATAAAGCTTGTTTATTTTTTCTGTAACTTCAATATATTCTTGTTTCTGCTCATTTAAATCTGGATGGTAAATCTTCATTAGCTCAACATACTGTTTTTTCATAGTTTCAATATCCTCACTAAATAATTCAGAAGGATATTTTATTTTTCTTATTTCTTCAATAGTAAGCATTTAACCCTCCTTAATTTGAACACTCTAATTAAATCATAGTTTATATTTATGAACTTAAAATAATTATTATGTAATTATTTATAAATCTATTTTCAAATATTTTCCAATTTGCTATAATATACTATAGGTTAGGGATAATTTAGATATATGAGGGATTGGAGTGTTTTATTATGAATAATGAACTAAAATTTAAAATATATAATAAACTTTCAAAAAAATGCTTTAAAGTAACCAGAATAGATTATATAGATAAACAAGTTTATTACTATGATAAAGATGAGGAAGAAACAATATCCTTAGATGATTGTATTTTACTGATGCCAACTGGAATTTGTGATTCTTTAGGTCGTGAAATTTTTGAAGGGGACGTTATTATTTATCAAGAAAATAGTTTTACTTATAAAAAGACTGCAGAAGTAGTTTATGAAAATGGCTGTTTCGTAGCAAAACAACTTTTATCTGGTACTATAGAACAAACAGCTTTAGATGAAGGTATGTATATTGATCAATTTAAGGACCTTTTATTTTCAACAACCTTTTCTACTTACAAACCTGTTAAAGTAATCGGTAATATATTTACTTACAAACTAAGTAAAAATAACAGTAAAATTAAAATACCTATAAAATTATAATTTTGCTTAAAATCAAATAAAGAAGAGTTTGAATATATAAATATCAAACTCTTCTTCATTTAATTTATTAATTATACTTCCATTATAATTGGTACTATTATAGGTTTTCTCTTTGTTTTACTATATATGAATGAACCAATATCATTTCTAATATTATTTTTAATCTCAGACCATTTAAACACATTATTATCTATAGATTTTTGAATACTTTCATAAGAAATTTGTTTTATTTCGTTTACTAATTCTTCTGATTCTCTAACATATACAAATCCTCTTGTAATTATATCTGGTCCACCAACTATTGCATGGCTTTCTTTTTCAATTGCAACAATAACATTAATGATACCATCTCTAGATAAGTTCTTTCTATCCCTTAATACTATATTTCCTACATCACCAACTCCGCTTCCATCAACTAATATATTGCCTGCTTGAACCTTTTTAGCAATACATGCTGACTTTCTGCTTAAGCTTAATACATCACCATTTTCTAATATAAATGATTTTTCTTTTTCTAAACCAACTTCCTCAGCAATTAAAATATGTTTTCTTAAATGCTTATATTCCCCATGTACTGGTACAAAATATTTTGGTTTTAATATTGAATGTATAAGCTTTAGTTCTTGCTCACAAGCATGACCTGAAACGTGAATTTCTTCAATTGACTTATAAATAACTTCTGCTCCCTTATGAGTTAATTCATTTATAACCCTTGAAACAGCCTTCTCATTTCCTGGTATTGGACTAGCAGAGATAATTATCATATCATCTTTTTCAATTTGTATATTTTTATGAGTAGAAGAAGCTATTCTAGTAAGAGCTGACATTGGCTCTCCTTGACTTCCTGTAGTTACAATTGTTATTTGATCATTGTTATAAAGTCTTAAATCCTTTAAATCAACTAATAACCCTTCTGGCATATCTAAATATCCAAGCTTAACTGCAACATCTGATATTTTTTCCATACTTCTTCCGCTAAATGCAACTTTTCTTCCATACTTAATTGAAGAATTAATTATTTGTTGTAATCTATGAATGTTAGAAGCAAAAGTCGCAACAATTATTCTTCCTTTTCCTTTGGAAAATAAATTATCTAACTTTTCCCCAACTGTCTTTTCTGACATAGTATATCCTGGATGACAAGCATTTGTACTATCTGCCATAAGTAATAGTACTCCTTGCTTTCCAAGCTTTGCAAATCTTTGTAAGTCAATTACATTTCCATCAACTGGAGTGAAGTCTACCTTGAAATCCCCAGTATGAACTATTATTCCTAGTGGAGTATGAATTGCTAATGAACAACTATCAGCAATACTGTGATTTGTTCTTATAAATTCAACTTTTAATTTATCTAATTTTATTATATCTCCAGGTTTTACAACATTTAAATTAACAATATCAAGCATCTTATGCTCTTCAAGCTTGCTTTCTATTAATCCAACTGTTAAGTTAGTTGCAAATATAGGAACATTAACTTGTTTTAAAATATAAGGAATTGCCCCTATATGATCTTCATGTCCATGTGTTATAAAAAATCCCTTTACTTTTTCTATATTATTAACTAAATATGTTACATCTGGAATTACTACGTCTATCCCGTACATTTCTGAATCTGGGAAAGTCATACCACAATCTACTACAACTATTTCATCCCCATACTCTATTACTGTTATATTTTTTCCTATTTCACCAAGTCCACCTAATGGTATGACCTTTATCTTCTTCTTGCTTTCCATCTAAATCCTCCATACTTTATATATCACTACTCTAATTTATTGTACAAAAATAAAAGTTGTATAAAATCAACTCTCTATTATTTATTGATATTCTTTTATAAATTAATACGTTCAATTCACTTAATTAACAAAAATACTTTAAAAGTTATTTTCTTAACATTGCATTTACAAAGCTTAACATCTGACTATGTTAATTCATTCCTTGTTTAATGTTGCTAAGCCGTATTTAAATATAATTTTCACGTCCTAATTATATAAAACAACTTAAATAAATACACTTAAGTTTTCCTAAATATATTCATTTAACTTATTTTATTTCATAAGTCATTATATCCAATTTGGAACTTTTTTTCAACTAAATTTATATTTGTTGAAAATGTAAGAACAAAAAAAGAATATTATCTTTTACATATTGAACTGCATTACCCCAATTTTATTTTGATTAGCAATATTCATTATTTTTAGTAGTAATAAAACTTAATTTCCTCTTCATTCACTTTAATGTATTTATCTTCTTTTAGATTTAAATTTTTTCATAAAAATGACCCTAAGGTAAGCATTTATTAAATACTTACTTTAGGGTCATAAAAACTTAAATTAATTCTAGTAACTTTAAAACATGTGTTGCTATATTTCTCTCTTTACCTTTATATGGATAAGAGTGAATATGAATTGCTGGGTTGAAATTTAATTCTATGATTGCATAATTAGTATTTTCATCACTATAATCTTCTAGCATCATATCCACACCACAGATTTTAGCACCTGCTGCTTTTGCTGCATTTACTGCAATATCTTTAAATTTTTGTGGAATATCATCTGTATAATCTACACTATCTCCACCAGTACTTATATTAGAATTTTCTCTTAAGTACACTATTTCATCCTTTTTAGGTATATAATCAAAATTCTTTCCTTGTTGTTTTAAGAATAATTCTGCATTTTCCTCTAGTCTTATTTTTTCTAAAGGTGTAACATACCCTTTACCTCTTAATGGATCTTGATTTTTAATTTCTACAAGCTCTGTTATAGTCTTTTTACCATCACCAATAACATTTGCTGGCACTCTATGAAGTATTCCAACAACTTCATCATCAATAACTAAAAATCTATATTCTTTTCCCTTAATAAACTCCTCAATAAGAACAGTATTATCATTTTTAAATGCTATTTCAAAAGCATGAATAATATCTTCTAAGTTAGCTCCATTTGGGAAAATATTAATTCCAATTCCGAAGTTTGTGCTCTTAGGTTTTATTACTATTGGCTTATTAATATAATTTGCTGCCTTAATTTTTGCTTCTTCAATACTGTTAAACTCATCACCAAGTGGAACTTTAACTCCCTTTTCAGCTAATACCTTTTTAGTTACAGTTTTATTTTCCATTATTAATACTGAAACATAGGTGTCTTTTGATGTTTTAGTTGCTTGCTTAACATATTCTATTTTTTCATTTTTCTTTAAAGATATAAAGTTTTCACTTCTATCTACTATATTTACAGTAATACCTCTTTTAATAGATTCCTTCATTAAAATTTGTGTGGATAACTCTAAATCTTCATATCCTTCTAACTTAAATCTATTTTTATAAGCATCATTTTTATATTCTTTAGCTAAGTTTAAGAATGTATTAATATATCCATTTTCCTTTATAATTTCAGAAATTCTATAAGCATAAGTTAAATTACTATCCTTAACCTTTTCTATCATATTATTTATAATTTCTTCAAAGTTTAAATTTAGCTTATTATTAACTTCTTTAACTTCATTTAAAATTTCTAATCCATATTGAATTCTATTAATATTTTTTCCATCTTTCTTTAATTCAATATCCTTAAGCCCTGAAACAGCAATCAATTGTTGATTTTCTAATGCTTCTTCTTGCCATTTATCAAAATTGCTTTCCTCTTTAACCAATAGATATATATTAAATATTTGTAGGAATTTTAAATCCTCTAAACTTATTCCACCTTTTTCAAATGGATTAATATCAATAGTTCTATACTCTAAATACTTAATTCCATCATTTATTAGTGATTCCATAAAATTGCTTGTATCACTTGGTTTTAATCTAACTTGACTATAAATTTCTTTATGACTTTCAATAAGACCATCACTTAAATACTGTTTTATACTTTTAATATGATCTTCTACAGTGCTATAGCTTGGGAATAAATCTACTTTATTTTTATAACCACATTTTCCATTTCTATGTGAAATAGCACCACTACTACTATATCCATGCTTAGTTAATTTCATTAATGGACATTTAATTTCACCTATAAAACTTTCATGCACTATTGGCGCTGCTCCTAAAAGATATACTATAAGCCATCTATATCTAAGATAATTTCTAGCTACCTTTAAGTAAACACTATTTTTAAATTCTTTGTATGATTCCTTTTTACCACTTACTTCGTATAATTTATTTATTATATTTTCATCAAATGAAAAATTATAATGAATTCCTGATATAAGTTGCTTTTTCCCACCATATTTTTTTAATAACTTTTCCCTATACTCTTGAGCTTCTTTACTATGATTTTCAAATTTTGCAACAGGTATTTTATCATCATCTGGAATAATACATGGCATAGATTCTGGCCATAAGTATTCATCACCTATTTCCATAGCAACAATATCATAAAGTGCTCTAGTAAAGTTATATGCTTCTTCTGTTTTTTTGAAAGCTGGTGTAATTACCTCTACTTGACTTTCTGAAAAGTCTGTTGTTATATATGGATTTCTTGCCTTATCTCCAAATATAATCGAATGATCTGTTTCTGCTAGAAATCCTTCTGCATCTAATCTTAGCGTTTCTCTTTCGATACCAAAATTCCCACTTACAATTTCATTGCCAGTAAATAGATCTTTTATTTTATTTAACATTACTTTATTATCTCCTTACTAATTTAATGGTTTGTATTCCTCTCTTAAAGATCCTATTATAATATTTCTAACATCTTCACTTAAAGTTTTTTCTTCATCTTTTGTTAAATTTACAGTTTCAATTGCTTTATGAAATGTAACTGTAATTGTTGAAGGTTTAAACTTATTATTCTCTTCAAAGGATGTAAATGATGCATCAATAGTAACAGGGACTATAGGAACTTTAGCTTTTGTTGCAAGCTTCATGCTTCCTTTTTTGAAAGGTAATGTTTTTCCATCTAAACTTCTAGTTCCCTCTGGAAAAATCATCATAGAATAACCTTCTTTTAAATTTTTAACTCCCTCACTTATCATTCTTACTGCATCTCTCGGGTTTTGCCTATCTAAAGCAATACACTTTCCTTTTGATAACCAATAACTTAATATTGGAATCTTAAGTACTTCTTTCTTTGCTATAAATCCTACTGGTTTGTTAAGGGAATAAAAAATTACTGGAATATCTAATATACTTGTATGATTCCCTACAAATAAACAAGTCTTATCAGGTATATTTTCTCTTCCTTCTACTCTTATATCCATCCCTACAACATTTATTGTGAACTTAGACCATAAATATATACTTCTTGATGCATATTCTGTTGCCTTCTCTAACCCTTGTGTTCTTTTTATATGTTCATACTTGAATCCTTTTAATCTAGCATAAATCATATAAAACAAGTATTTTACTCCTTTGATTAACACAATATTTTCCTCCTAGTTATTGTTTTATAAATTATTCTAATGTCAATTCTACCATAATTATCATACTTTTTCACACATAAAAAAACAGTATATTGTTAAAGCTTGTTTAACAATATACTGAAATAAATTATTTATTATTTAAATGGATTTTCTGTTTTATAAAGCATTCCTTTAGGTTGATTGAAACCTACTTCTTTAACTCCTAAGTAGTTAAATACATTTGTTATAGCTTTTCCAAAATGTCCAAATGCAACTGCTCCATGATGTGGATATCTTCCTTCTATTAATACATGTCTATAGAATCTTCCCATTTCTGGAATTGCAAATATTCCAATTGATCCAAATGATCTTGTTGCAACTGGTAATACTTCACCTTCCGCAACATATGCAGTTAATTCAGCATCTGCATTACTTTGTAATCTAAAGAATGTAATTTCTCCTGGAATAATATCTCCTTCTAAAGTACCTCTAGTAATGTTTGGTTCTTGATTTGGTTCTAAGCTTCTAGCCATAATCATTTGATTTTTCATGTTCTTGAACGATAATTTACATGCTGGAGTATTTCCACAGTGGAATCCCATAAATGTATCTTTTAATGTATAGTTAAATTTATCTTTGATTTCAGAATCATACATATCTCTTGGTACACTATTGTTAATATCTAATAATGTAACAGCATCTTTACTTACACAAGTTCCAATATACTCACTTAATGCTCCATAAATATCAACTTCACATGATACTGGAATTCCTCTTGAAACTAATCTACTATTTACATAGCAAGGAACAAATCCAAATTGAGTTTGGAATGAAGGCCAACATTTGTTAGCAAATACTACGTATTCTCTAGATCCTTTATGAGCTTCCATCCAATCTAATAATGTTAATTCATATTGAGCTAACTTAGGTAATATACCTGGCATTTTATTTCCTTCTCCAAGTTCTTTTTCCATGTCAGCTATAACTTCTGGAATTCTTGGATCATTTGCATGTTCATTAAATGCTGCAAATAAATCTAATTCTGAGTTTTCTTCTATTTCAACACCTAAGTTATATAATTGCTTAATTGGTGCATTACATGCTAAGAAGTCTTGTGGTCTTGGCCCAAAAGATATAATCTTTAAATTTTGTAATCCTAAAAGTGTTGTAGCAACTGGTTCAAATTCCTTAATCATATCAGCAACTTCTTCATAAGTTCCTACTGGATATTCTGGAATATATGCTTTAATGTTTCTTAATGATAAGTTATAGCTAGCATTAAGCATACCACAATAAGCATCTCCTCTTCCTCCAACTAAGTTGTTTCCTGTTTCCTCAGCAGCAGCTACAAACATAACTGGTCCACCAAATTCTTTTGCAAGTAATGTTTCTGCCGTTTCAGGTCCAAAGTTTCCAAGGTAAACAACTAATGCATTTACTCCTGCTTCTTTAACTTCTTCTAAAGCTTTTCTCATATGAACTTCACTTTCAACTGTTGTAGGACATTCATAAATTTCCCCATAAGTTTCTTTATATGCTGCAACTACAGCTTGTCTACGTCCTGCTGATAATTCCATTGGGAAGCAGTCTCTACTAACTGCAACAATTCCTAATTTTACATCTGGTATATTCTTAAAATTCATAATTAATTCCTCCAATTTTTATGTTTTATTTTATTTAAAATTCTTTATTTGATTTATCTTGTTATAATTACTTTAAACAAATATTCTTGCCCTTAAGCCCAATAAATGCTCCTTGTGCTCCAAGATCTGTTTCTGGATGCCCAATTAACCATTTATTTTTAGCAAATAATAATGCATCTTCACCTTGTTTTTCTATAGTAGCTTCTAATTCTGTATTTGTATCCTTTGGTAATATTACTACACATCTAAATCCACCTTCATTAGCATTACAAGGTGCATAATGTAATGTAGTTCCATAAACTTCTATAGCAGTTCCCGCTGGAACAAATATAGCTTCAATATTTGAAGTATCATACGAGTAATCGTCTTCAATGTCTTGTTCTAAACCTAATAGTAAAATTAAATCAGTAACAGCTATATTAATTTCACTAGTTCTGTGATATTCAACTGCATTTAGCATATAGTTATTTCCATTACAATAACCTATTTGAATATCTAATCCTCCAAATTCTCTGTTCTTAAAGTCTTTAGCTACTTTTAACTCTTCTAATTCCTTTATTGAAGGCTCATATATAACTCCTTCTGGCAATGGAGTTTCTTCCATTTTATTTAAAAGTTCCTTAACATCATAATTATTAAGTACCTTACCATACTTTTTAAATTCAATGTCATTGACATTTTTTATAACCACCATTTAATTCAACTCCTTTTATATGGGAGTACAAGCCCATTTAACCCTTTTATTTTCCTTGATATTCAACAATATTTATTTTAAATACATAATTTACAATTTAATGTGTGTAAGAAGTAATATGTTTTACTAGGGCTTGTACATATTAAATTAATAGCTAATTTAATTAGCTAATTAATTTAATTATTACCTTCCTATTTATGAACCTTAAAAGTCCATCAATTGGAAAATTGTTCTTAAAATAATTTCATTGTTTCATTAACAACATTTTCTACTGTAAATCCAAATTGTTTAAATAAAGCATCTGCATTTCCTGATGCACCAAATGTATCTAGCGAAATTATTCTTCCATCTAATCCTACATATTGATACCATCCAAATGAAGTTAAAGCTTCAACAGCAACTCTCTTTCTAACGCTATTTGGAAGTACACTTTCTTTATATGCTTCATCTTGAGCATTGAATATTTCAAAAGATGGAATACTTACTACCCTTGCATCTATTCCCCTTGCTGCTAATTCATCTGCAGCTTTATAAATAAGTTCAACTTCTGAACCTGAAGCCATTAAAATTACATCTGGAATTTCTTTCTTAGAATCTTTAAGGATATATCCACCCTTTAATGCTCTCTTTGCACATCCATCATATAGTGGTAACTTTTGTCTAGTTAATACTAATGAAGTTGGAGTGCTTCCATTAGTTACTGCATAATACCAAGCTGCTGATGTTTCCTTTGAGTCTGCTGGTCTAAATACA
Organism: Clostridium sp. RTP31139st1_H3_RTP31139_211217; assembly: GCF_040227035.1. NCBI lineage: Bacteria > Bacillati > Bacillota > Clostridia > Eubacteriales > Clostridiaceae > Clostridium > Clostridium sp. RTP31139st1_H3_RTP31139_211217. The sequence continues at coordinate 67,570 of NZ_JBCOAB010000014.1, read as the reverse complement.
GTCATATTTGGCATACTTCTAAGTGCTGCTAATTGTTCTATTGGTTGATGAGTTGGCCCATCTTCCCCTACTCCAATACTATCGTGAGTTAACACATAAGATACTGGTAAATTCATTAATGAAGATAATCTCATTGCACCCTTCATATAATCACTAAACACAAAGAATGTTGCACAAAATACTTTTAATCCACCATGAGCATACATACCATTTGCTATAGCGGCCATTGCATGTTCTCTAACTCCAAAATGAAGATTTCTTCCACTTCTATCTTCTGCTGAAAAATCACCTTTTCCAGTCATATAAGTTTTATTAGATGGCGCTAAATCAGCTGATCCTCCAATTAAATTAGGAATTAAATTTGCTAATCTATTTATCATAATTCCTGAAGATTCTCTTGTAGCCATTTCTTTATCAAAGCTCCAAAGTTCTTCATTATTTAATAGTGATTCACTATCTATTTCTCCAGACATCCATTTAGAATATTCTTCTGCTAATTCTTGATATTCATTTTTATATCTTTCAAATAAATTATTCCAAGAATTTTCTTTTTCTACTCCAGCATTAATATACTTGTCCATATTTGAATATACTTGCGCTGGAACATAGAAATCTTCTTGCTTCCATCCTAAGTTTTCCTTCATTGCTTTTACATTTTCAGCTCCTAAAGGTTCTCCATGAGCTGATGCTTTTCCTTGCTTTGCAGGACATCCAAATCCAATTTGATTTTTAACTATTATCATTGATGGTTTAGTAGTTTCTTTCTTAGCTTCTTCTAAAGCATTTTCAATTGCTTCAATATCATTTCCATCATTCACTTTAATTACTTGCCAGTTATATGCTTCATATCTCTTTGCTACATCTTCTCTAAATGCTATATCTGTATTACCTTCAATAGAAATATTATTTGAGTCATATAAAACCACTAATTTTCCTAATCCTAAAGTTCCTGCAAGTGAAGATGCTTCTCCTGAAATTCCTTCCATTAAGCAACCATCGCCAACAATAGCATAAGTATTGTGATTAACAACTTCATATCCTGGTTTATTAAACTTTTCTGCTAAATGAGCTTCTGCAATTGCCATACCAACAGCATTACAAATACCTTGCCCTAAAGGTCCTGTTGTTATTTCAACACCTTGAGTATGTCCATATTCCGGATGACCTGGTGTTAAACTTCCTACTTGTCTAAAATTCTTTATGTCTTCCACTGTTATTCCATATCCAAATAAATGTAATAAAGAATATTCAAGCATTGAACCATGACCTGCCGATAATACAAATCTATCTCTATTATCCCATTTTGGGTTCTTACCATTATGATTCATATTGCTCCATAATGTATAAGCCATTGTTGCAGCACCGAGTGGTAATCCTGGATGTCCTGATTTTGATTTTTCTATTGCATCAGCAGAAAGTACTCTTATTGCATTTATGCATAATTTATCTAATTCTTTACTCATATTTAACTCCTTCTCATTAGCCCTTAATGACTTCTATTTAACAAATACCTATATATCCCCTAGAGGTATAGTATTAAAACTTTTATATTATTTTCTTTACCTCTAGGGTGATATATTACTTTCCGAAAGCTGCTGCCCAATCTGCCTTAAATTTCTCTAATCCTGCATCTGTTAATGGATGTTTAACCATTTGCATTACTAAGGCATATGGTACTGTTGCTATATGTGCACCTGCTCTAGCTGCTTCTATAACATGAATTGGATGTCTAACACTTGCAGCAATTATTTCTGTATTTATTCCATGCACTTCAAATATTTCAGCAATTGTTCTTACAAGTTCCATACCATCCATAGATATATCATCTACTCTTCCTAAGAATGGGCTAACATAAGTTGCTCCAGCATTTGCTGCTAAAAGAGCTTGGTTGGCAGAGAAAATTAATGTTACATTAGTTTTAATTCCTTCTCTAGCTAATACCTTAACAGCTTTAAGGCCTTCAACTGTCATTGGAATTTTAACAATCATATTTTTATGAATAGCAGCAATTTCTCTACCTTCTTTTATCATTCCTTCTGCATCTTCACTTACAACTTCTCCACTTATAGGTCCATCAACTATTTCTGTTATTTCCTTTATAACTTCATTAAAGTCTCTACCTTCTTTAGCTATTAATGATGGATTTGTTGTTACTCCACAAATTACTCCCATTTCATTTGCTTCTTTAATATGTTCTACATTTGCTGTGTCTAAAAATAACTTCATTCAAAACTCCCCTTTATATTTTAATTATTATTTAACGACTTTTTAAAACTTATTTCAAAAGTTTCTTTATAAAAAGGCAGCCTTTATTTATCTGCCCTTTATCGTAAAACATCCATGTTACACAGTATTACTAAGATATATATTTTGAAAACATCTTAATTCAAAAATGCTTCTAATGGAACCATTGCAGCTCCTACTAAATATGATCCCTTAAATTCTGTAACATCAATCTTACAATTCTCCTCATTAGTGAATAAATTGTCCTTATAAACAATATTTCTTAAATACTCTATATTTTCTTTTAATAGAATATTTATATCTCCTCCTAAAACTACGCAACTTGGATCTAATAACATTGTTAAATTAGAAATTCCTATACCAAGTATATTAAAATACTTTTCTAAAGCCTCATGTGTAGCTTTATCTCCATTTTCAAATAAAGATATAAATTCATCTATATCATCTATTTTATAATTACTGATTTTATTATATTCTTCTAATAATTCATTAGTTGATGTATATGCTTCTAGACATCCCTTAGAACCACATTTACATGGCTTTCCATCAATAGCAATTTTAATATGTCCCATTTCACCAGCTGCATTATTACTTCCTCTGTAAATTTTACCATCTATTATTATCCCTAAACCTAATCCATCTGTTATTGATACATATAAAAGATTACTTAATATATGTTTTTTATTTAAGAATTCATAATAAGCTGATAAATTTGCTTCATTATCTATAAAAATAGGAACATTAAACTCTTCAAAGCTTTCTTTTAAGTTATAATTTTCAACTCCTAATAAATAACAATTTTTAATTATTCCTTCTTCTGAATCTACTGTACCTGGAATTGAAATTCCTATTCCCAATAACTTATCTATAGAAATATCATTTTTCTTTAATATTTCCCTTAGATTTTCCTTAGCAATGGCAACTATGCTTTCGATTCCATCATTATTATGTCTTATTTTAATATCTTCTATAATTTCTTTTTTTAAATTTATTAAAGATAACTTTACATGACGAGGAGTTAGCGCTATTCCTAAAGCAAATCTACAATTTTCATTGATTTTTAAAGCCATTGCTTTTCTTCCACCTGTAGATTTTAAAGACCTTACATCACTAACAATCCCTTCATCCTTAAGCTCTGATATATTAGTAGAAACTGTTGTAATACTTATGTCTAAACTTCTTGAAATATCTAATTTAGTTATTTCATCTTTTTCTAGTAATAACTTAATTATTTTTTTTCTATTTGTTTCTTTGATTTTACTATGATTTACTTCCATCAAATTATGCCTTCCCCTCTTAGTTAAATTATCCTGCCTTAAATAACCTTTAATCTTGGATAAAGCGAATTATACACTTCATATATCTTATCATAAAGGGCTATATTATCACAATTTGGATTTACTAAATCCTTACCTTTTATTATCTTTTCACAGGCTTCTTCAACAGATTCATATATTCCAACACCTACTCCTGCTAAAATAGCAACTCCTAATGCTGGACCTTCTGATGCTTTTATAGTTCTTAGTGGATAATTAAATATATCAGCTAAAATTTGTCTCCAAACTTCACTTTCTGCTCCTCCACCACTTACTCTAACATCAGTTATATCAACTTTCATATCTTCTATAATATCTAAGCAATTTTTTAAACTGAAACTAACACCTTCTAGTACACTTCTAACAAAGTCAGCATGATTATTTATTAAAGATATTCCAACAAATCCACCCTTAACATTAGGATCAATATGTGGTGTTCTTTCTCCCATTAAATATGGCATATAAATTACTCCATTTGCTCCTGGCTTTGAAGTAGCTGCTTCTTCTGATAAATAATCGTATATACCTATATTCTTTTCTTTAGCTTCTTCAATTTCTTTTTTACAGAAGTTTTCTTTAAACCATTTTAAAGATAATCCTGCACCTTGAGTAACTCCCATTACATGCCACTTATTAGGAACTGCATGACATAAGGTATGAACTCTACCTTCTTTATCAAATCTTGGTGTATCTGTTGAAGCAAAAACAACTCCTGAAGAACCAATAACTGTAGAAATTATACCTTCACTAACTATTCCACTTCCAACTGCTCCAGCTGCTTGATCTCCAGCTCCTCCAACTACAGCAGTACCTGCTTCTAATCCAGTAGCTTTTGCAACTTCTTCAGTAACATGTCCACTTACAACAACTGATTCATAAACATCTGCTAATATATTATTATCTATTTCTAAAGCCTCTAGTAATTCATTACTCCAATTTCTTGTGTTTATATCTAACATTTGCATACCACTTGCATCTGAAACTTCAGTTGCAAATATACCTGTTAATTTAAATCTTATATAATCCTTTGGTAATAATACCTTATTTATATTTTTATAATTTTCTGGTTCATTATCTCTAACCCATAATAGCTTTGAAAGAGTAAATCCTGTTAGTGCCGGATTACCTGTTATTTCTATTAGTTTTTCCTTACCTAAAACTTCTGTCATGTATTCACATTGTTTTTCAGTTCTTTGGTCACACCAAATAATTGAATTTCTAATTACTTTATCATGCTTGTCTACCAAGACAAGCCCATGCATTTGACCACTTAATCCGATACCTTTTATATCTGAACTATTAACTTTGCTCTTTTTAACTACATCTTTAATTCCGTTAAGACAAGCTTCCCACCAATCTTCTGGATTTTGTTCTGCCCACCCTGCTTGTGGTTGATATAAATCATAACCATAAGTTGCAGTTTCAATTGTATTTCCTAATTCATCGAACAAAGCAGTTTTCGTTCCTGATGTGCCAATATCTAAACCTAATAAATACCTCATAATCCCCTCCACAATATATAACTCTTTTTTATCTTAATCTTTTAAAAACTATTATTAAATAACTTTTTAAATGTTCTTTGATAAGTTTATTATAATACCAGTTTTATACTTTTGCAACTACTTTTAAAAAGTTTTTGTATACATTTTCATAATTATTTAAAAATATACCTCCTACAAAAGTTTATATATATAACTTCTATAGGAGGTATTAATATTTTTTTCTTTATTTAACTTCTTTCAATCTTAACCTTGCTTCCACCCATTCCAGCTTCTGCAGGAGTAATTATAAGTTTAACAGGAACCCTATTTTTAATTGATTCAACGTGGCTTATTATACCAACCTTCAATTTATCATTATGAATTCTTTCAAGTGAACTCATAACAACTTCTAAAAGATTATCATCTAAAGTACCAAAACCTTCATCTAAGAAGAACAATTCAAGTGGTGCTGTACCCTTAAGTTGAATTTCTGCTGATAACGCAAGTGCTAAAGCAAGTGACGCTAAGAAGGTCTCACCTCCTGAAAGTGTAGATGCATCTCTTTCTGCTCCACCATTTTTATAATCTCTAATTATAAATCTTCCATCTTCATCAACTTCTAAACCATAATTTCCATTAGTTATTTCCTTTAGCTTTCTACTTGCCTCAAGTGAAACATACTTAAGTCTTGTAGCTGCAACAAATTCAACAAACTTTTTACCTTTAAATAATTTATCTAAATCATTTAACAACGCAAGCTTGTGATCTAATTCTTCTTTTTGCTTTAATAAATCTTTTAATTCTAGCATCTTTTCTTCTATGACCTTAAGCTCTTCTTGAAGTTTAATTTTTATTTCATTATACTCTTTAACTTTAATTTCCTTTTCCTCTTTTTCATTTTGTATATTAACCCATTGTTCTTCAGTTAACTCTCTATTTCCAATCTTCTTAGAAATGCTTTCAATAGCTCCCTTTATTTTTGCTAAATCATCATTATACTTATCAATTTCAACCTTTAAAGCTTCTATTTTAACTTTCTCTAAAACATTCTGTTTAACTTCATCTTCACTTAAAAATCCTTCTTCTTTTAATGCCATATCAAGCTTTTGCTTTTCTTCTTCTTTTCTTTTATAAAGTTCTTTTCCTTTTGAAGTAATACTAATTAATTTAGAATTACACTCTTCATAATTTTTATCTGCTTCTTCTTTTGCCTTTTCTGTAAAGATATAATTGTCTTCAATTATTTTCATTTCTTTTTGAACTTTATTTAATATTTCTTCTATATTATCTATATCTTCAACTTTACTTTTTATTTTTAATAAATTTTCTTCTCTAACTTTATTTTTTTCATCTAAAGTTGTATTAATTTTAGCTAATTCTTGATCAGTATAATTTAAATTATTTCTTGCCTCTTCTTTTTCTATATTTAATTCATCTATTCTATTTCTATAGCTTTTTATAACTTTTTCTATTTCTTCTCTTTCATTTTCAATTTTATTTATTTCAGTATTTTTAGTTATAAAATCTTCAACATTAGTTTTTTCTCTAAGAATACTTAATTTTTCTTCAACTTGCTGCAAATTTTCTTCTTGCTTTTTTTTATCTTCTAATAATTCATTTATTGTATTTTCATTACTATTAATTTTAGTTTCTAATTGTGTATGCTTAAGTTTTAAATTATTACATTCTTCTTTTAAATTCTTTATTATATTTTCAAGCTCTTCCTTTTTAATATTGTAATCATTTATCTTAGTTTTTAAATCATTCATTTTCACTTGAAGATTAAGTACTACTTCTTCATTAAAATCTTCACCTAAATCTTTAATTACTGCTTCATTTTCTTTTATTTTTTCCTTTGCAATACTTAACTTAGCTTCTATATCCTTTATGCCATTAAATAACTCAAGAGATAGTTTTTCTTTTAAATCTATGCTTTCTTCTAGATTAGTAACATCCTTAATATCTACATGCTTAATTTTTTCCTTATGATGTTCAACTGAACCACAAACTGGACAAATATCTCCATCTTTTAATTCTTCTCTTAATTTATGAGCCAGGTTTTCTCTTTCTATTTCAAGTATTTCTATTTTTATTTTTTTAACTTCATTTTCTAAATTAATATACTCTTCTTTTTTAGGTTCTAAATCTTTGCTTAATAATTCAATAGCATTTTTATTTTTTAATAATTCTTCATTTGCCTTTTTAAATATATCTAACTTCCCTTTAAGTTCAGAGTATTTTTCTTGCATATCAAATAAATCATTTTGATTTCCCGGGCAATTTTTAATTAATTTTTCTAAAGTTTCTTCATTTTCTACTAATAAATTATCTTTCTTATCTAATTCAAGCTTTAATAATTGTTTTTCATCTAAATATTTTTTTACTTCGCCTCTATTAGCTTCTATCTTAACTTTATACTCATTAACTATCTTAAATAAATTATTATAATCTCGGGTGATAACTACTCCTTCTTGAACATTTTCTTTTAACTCTCTTTCAATATTTAAAGTATCCCTGTATTCTTCCTTTTCTTTTAATAACTCATTTCCCTTTTTTAATCTCTTTTCACAATCAATTAATTTTTCATTATTTTCCTTCTTCTTTTTAAGTAATTCATCTGCTCTTTTATTAATTTCTTTAATTTCATTTTCTAAATCAATTAAAGCTTTTTTATCCTTTATTGCTTCCTTTATTTTTTCTTCTTGAACCTTATATTCTGGCAATTTGCTATCTTTATTTATTCTAGCTTTATTCCATTCTTCTTCAAATTTAGCCTTTTTCTCTTTAAGCTCTTCACATTTTACTTTAAGTTCACTTAATTCTTTTTCTGTAAAGTTAATATTTTTTAATGTTTCTTCATAAGAAATTATATATGGATTAACTTTATTTGCAGCTTCAGCAGCTTTAACCTTATCCTTAAATAAATTTATTTCATCAGCTTTTTCAATAAGCTTGCTTTCTTTAGTCTTATAATCTTTAACTTCAAGTTGCATATTCCATAATTCAGTATTTTCTTTGAAACTTTTTTCTATTGCTTTAAGTTCTTCATTAGCCTTTTCTAAATTTCCAATACTTATATTTAGTTCTTCTTCTTTTTCTCTTTTCTTTTCTTCACTTATATCTTCATATCCCATAAGCTGACCTAGAAGAACACTATTTTCAGTTCTTTCTTTTGTTATTTGTTTAGATAATTTACTTGAAAGCTTATCCCCATACTCACCTAAGTTGAAAAGTCTTTCTAACATTTCTCTTCTTGGTTTTCCTTCAAGCTTTAAAAACTCTGAAAACTTACCCTGTGGCAAAACAACAGTCCTTGTAAAATCCTCTAAACTTAAACCAATTACTTCTTTACATTTATCAGTTACAGTTTTAACCTTATCAGCTAAAACCTCTTCTCCATTAGTTATATCAACTATTTTACACTTCCCTGATACAGGATTTCCTGATTTTTTATCTCTTTTAAATTCTCTATTAACTAAATACCTTTTAGTTTCTGCTCCTGATATTTGAAACTCAAAACTAACATTTAACCTATCACAATTTGTATTTATATAATTAGAGCTTTTTCTCGAAACATCTCCATATAAAGCTAATGTAATACCATCTAAAACTGTAGACTTTCCACTTCCTGTTGGCCCAAATATTCCAAATAAACCACGATCAGTTAATTTTTCAAAATCTATAGTTTGCTCTTCTATAAAGCTATTTAATCCCTTTATCTTAAGCTTAATTGGTCTCATTTTCATCCCCCTCTTCATTTATTAACTTTAATAATAAACTTACAACTTCTTCATCAGCTTCTACATTTCTTTCTTTCTTATAAAACTCTCTAAATATTTCTTCAAATGATTTTTCTTGAATACTAATAGCACTTTCATCATCAGCTTCATTTTGAAGTTTTGGTATTATCTCCAAAATATCCTTTTTAATTTCCTTCATTTTCTTTATTTCATCTTCTCTTATATATCTGTCGCACTTAATCTCTAAATAAACCCAACAATCTCTATCTTTATTTTTTTCACATCTCTCAATTGCATCATCGATACTTTCACATTTCCAAACTTCAATAGGCTTGTAGACTTTAAATTCTACTTCATTTATTTTACATTCTTCTTTTGCTTTTATATCCACAATAAAACACTTCTTTGTAATATTTATTTCTTTTTTATTATAATGAAGTGGTGAACCTGAATATCTTGCCCTTTTATTAGTACCTGGTACAACTTGAGGCTTATGTACATGTCCTAATGCTATATACTGAGCTTCTTCTGGTAAACATGATCCATTAACAATGTAACTTCCACCAAGCTGAATACTTCTTTCTGAACCACCTTCTTCACTTCCCATAGCAAATAAATGTGAAACCGCCAAATTTATAGTGTCTTCTCTATAATTTTTCTTTAATGAATCAAATAATGATTTTATTCTTTCTCCATAAGTCTTTAATCTATCTTCATCACTATCCATTTCCCCATAAAGAACCTCATTTAATCTTTTTTCACTTGGATATGGTACAGTTAGTATTACTGCTTTTTCATTATTAATTTCTATTTCAATAAATCCTTCACCAGAATTAATAACCTTATGTTGACCATATTCTCCACATTGCACAACAGTTTTAGGAGTACCAACCATTATTATTCCATGCTCCATAGCAAGTGGCCCTGCTGCAACTAACCTTTCAGGATTATCATGATTACCTGCAATAATTAAAGTTACTCTTTCTCCATTTTTAGAAAGCTTTTTTAATGTGTCATAAAACATTTTTTCGGCTCTTGCTGGTGGATTACTGCTATCATAAACATCTCCAGCAATAATAACTAAATCTATTTCATTATCTTCAACTATATCTATAAAATCCTTTAAAAATAATTCCTGTTCATCCATTCTACTTGCACCTTCTAAATTCTTTCCTAAGTGCCAGTCTCCAGTATGTAGTATTCTCAAAACATAACCTCCTCTTATAATTAACTCATTATTAATTATTCCTATTATTTAATTATAACAAAAAAGATGATACATTTCTGCATCATCCCTTTTTACTTTCATCTATTTAACTTCTTTGCACCAGCTAGAAGATATTCTTGAATTATCTATATAGCCTAAATAACTATGTCCAACTTGTACTTCTCTTCCATCATATTTATTGATTTGATCCTTATTTAATTTCTCAACTCTTTCATCACTAGATAGGTATACATCCTTACTAAAAATATATTTCTTATCCTTACAAAATATCATAGTTTGTCACCTCGAATATTTATTTATTACAAATATATTATACACCCTTTTACTTATATACCCATCTAAGTTGTAATTTTCTAATTTCTGAATAATTTTATTCATATTTTTTACAATTATGCATTTTACAGAAAAATTAGAATAATTACTCTAATTACTCAATAAAAAACTTCTTAATGTATTTAATTTTAATATTATATAAGCAATAATACTTCCAACTATAGAGCTTATTGAAAATGGAATAATGTAAACAAATAAAGCAACTTCCTTTCCTAAAACAAAGGCTGCCAATGGATATGCTAGCAATGCACCTATTATTCCAGTTCCAATCACTTCTCCAACAACAGCTATCTCTACTTTTTTAAACTTTTTATATAATATAGCAGCTAAAAATACTCCAACCATACTTCCTGGAAAAGCTAATATACTTCCCGTTCCTAATATATTTCTTAATAATGATGATACAAAAGCACACGAAATCCCATATGCAGGTCCTAATGTAACTGCCGCAATTACATTTATCAAATGTTGTATTGGCGCCACCTTTGCTCCTAATACTGGAATAGACAATGATCCTAATATAGTCGCTAAAGCTATTAATATTCCGCATATAACTAATCTTTTCGTTGCGTCTTTACTTTTAGTTAATTCCATATATAATTCCCCTAAATACTTTTTTATCAATTTTGTTATTCACTAATTTTCTTTACCCATTTTTCACATTCTAATCTTATATCATTAGCTTTTAATATTGCTGAAACAACAGCATATCCATCAATATTATATTGCTTTAATTTATCAATATTATCTAAAGTTAAACCTCCAATTGCTACAATTGGTAAATTGACTTCTTTCTTAATTTCACTTAACCTATCAACTGTTACACTTTTTGCATCTAATTTTGTTGTAGTTGTAAACATAGCTCCAACCCCAAGATAATCTGCTCCATTTTCTTTAGCCCTTATAGCTTCTTCTACTGTTCTTGCAGATACACCAATAATTTTATCTTTTCCAGTAAGCTTTCTAACTTTATCTACTGGTATATCACTTTGTCCAACATGAACGCCATCAGCATCACAAAGCATTGCAATATCAACTCTATCATTAATAATAAATTTCACATTATATTTTTTAGTTAAATTTCTAAGCTTCATTGCCTTGTCTAAGAATTCCTTACCACTAGCATTTTTTTCTCTTAATTGAAGCATCGTTACTCCACCCTTTAATGCTTCTTCAATACAATTATAAAAATCTCTTCCTTTTAAAATATCTGAATCTGTTACTAAATAAAGTTTTAAATCTTTCATTTTTATCACCTTTTTTCTAATATTTATGCTGCAATATCTTTAACATTAGCTATTTTTTTAAATCTCTCTAAAGGAATTATAGATAAAAGCATTATACATAAAATACCTTCAACTCCAGCACTAGTAAAATTATATAAGAATGAATAAAGATAAGTATTCATCCCTTCCGGTGCAAACTCTGCAAAAAATACTACACCTGAAACAAAATAAGAAAATACACTTAAAGTAACTGCAAATAACCCTCCTAAAATCACCTTATATTTCTTATCACTACCAAAAACACATGTAAAACCTAAAGCCATTGGCCCAAACAAACAATCTAAGAAAAATTGAACTGGATGTATTACATATGCTCCATTTAATAATGATAAAAAACCCCATATTAATCCACCTGTTATACCTGCAGTTCTACCATATAATAATGAAAGTATCATTATTGGTAACATAGAAAATAAAGTTATTCCACCACCTTGAGGATATTTTACAAACTGAATTAAACTAAGCATAAATGATAGTCCACTCATCATTGCAATTACTACCATTTTCTTTGTTGTTATAGGATTTCTTTTTAAATCCCTAAAATAAAATGCAAATAATATTGCTGATATTATCGCTATAAAAATAACCATATTACTTACCTCATCTTAAAATAAATTTTATCTCATGGTTGGTCATTGTAACACTCAACCTAAAACTAAAAATTCAGTTTATTTATTTGCCATATTCCAAAACTCCATTTCATAAAGACTAGATTTTATAAATATGTCCTTTAGCTTTTCCTTTTTTACTTCTGATATGTCCTTACATATATCATCTATATAATCAATCCACTCTTGTGCACATTCCCTAAACTCATTTGATGCATATCCTTCTATCCATGGAGCATAAAAATTATCTTTTAAGTTTTCCTTATATGTTTCATATAAGTGCTTCCCAATATAATAATAACTCCAAGTACATGGCATTATAGTCATTGCAATATCCTTTGAATCACCTTTTAATGCAATTCCAAGCATGTAATTTGTATAACTTTCAGTTGTTAATTCACTTTTATAAGCTTCTACCTCTTCTGTACTTAATCCAAAGTCTTTTAAGTAATTAACATGAACTGCAGTCTCATCATCTAATACTCCTTTTATGGATTCATGATAAAACTTCATTTCCTTCATAGTTTCTGCTTTAACTAATCCCATAGCAAAAACCTTAGCATAGTCCTTTAAATATAAATAATCTTGAATTAAATAATTTTTAAACTTTTCTTTATCTAAAGTTCCTTCTCCTATTCCTTTAACAAAGGGATGCTCTAAATATCCATCCCAAATTTTCTTAACTTCACTAAATAAAACTTCTGAAAATTTCATATTATTCAACCCTTCCATATTCTTTTAATTTATCACTATTCATTTCATAAATATTGTTCATAAGTTCTTCCTTGAAGCTTCCTATTGCAATATTATTTCTATCGCTTAATTCACCACTTACTCCCATTGTAAGTACCCCAATTGCAACAGCTTCTATCTTACTAACTTTTTCATCAGACTTAATAAGAGAATCATAAGCTCCTAAATAGCTTCCTATTAAGCTTCCTGTCATACACCCTGTACCAGTTACACTTTTTAACTTTGGTGTTCCATTAAATATCTTTATAACCCTATTTCCATCACTAATAAAATCAACTTTTCCAGTTGCAACTACCACACATCCAAGCTTTATAGCCACTCTTTTTACTACTTCAGATATATCTTCACCATCATCAAAGGAATCAACGCCTTGTCCCCTTACATCAAGTCCACCTATAAACTTTATTTCAGCTATATTTCCTTTAACAACATCAAATTTAATTTCATTTAATAGTTTATTTGTAAAGTTTGTTCTTGTCTTTGTTGCAAAAACACCTACTGGATCTAATACAACAGGCTTATTAAATTTATTAGCTGCTTTTCCTGCTTTAACAAATAAATCTAATCTACTTGAATTCATAGTTCCAATATTAATTACTACTGAACTAGCAACACTAATTATCTCTTCAACTTCTTCATCAGAATAACTCATTAAAGGGCTTGCCCCTAAAGCTAATGTTATATTTGCACAATCATTTATTGTTACTTCATTTGTATAATGTAATACTAAAGGATTTATTTCTTTAACTTTATTTATTAATTCAAACATTACTTCTTCTCCTTATCTAAGTCTTAGTCTTCAAATTTATAAAAATGATTTACAGGTCCAACACCTTTGCCTATATCAAAGCTATGTCTTATTGCTTCTGTTATATACTCTTTGCTTAACTTAACAGCCTCCACTATGTCATATCCTAATGCTAAGTGCGACGTTATTGCTGATGATAAAGTACATCCTGTTCCATGAGTATTTTTTCTATCTAGTCTTTCTTGTTTATAAATTTCAAATGTATCATTTCCTATTAATACATCAACTGCATCACCTTCAAGATGTCCACCTTTCATTAACACATACTTAGGTCCTAATTCTAAGATCCTTTTTCCTACCTCTCTCATATCATCAAGGTTATTTATTTTCATTCCTGTAATTTCTTCTGCTTCTGGTGTATTTGGAGTTATTATATAAGCCATTGGTATAAGCTCTTCAATTAAGCTTTTCTTTGCTTCTGGTTTTAATAATGAATATCCACTTTTAGATATCATAACTGGGTCTACTATTAAATACTTAGGATTATATTTCTTTAATGTATTTACAATTGTTTGAACAATTTCTGCACTTGATACCATTCCTATCTTTACAGCCGCTGGTTCTATATCTTCAAAAACTACATTTATTTGACTTTCTATTATTTCTTTACTTAAATCTTCAACAAGAAAAACTCCTTGTGTATTTTGTGCTGTTATTGCCGTAATAACACTCATTCCATAAGTTCCTATTGCACTAAACGTTTTTAAATCTGCTTGTACACCTGCTCCTCCTGATGAATCTGATCCTGCAATGGTTAATGTGGGTATTTTGTAATTTCTCATATTTCTTCTCCTTTTTAATTTTTAATTTTTCCCAATAAAAAAAGCTATATCCCAACTGGAATATAGCGTTATAATTACAAATAATATATTTACTTTTACTACAAATTATTTAAACTTATACTATGATAAAGTTTAAAAATTACCTTGTAGATTATTTAAAGTATACATTAATAAGCTTTCCTACGCTGGCACTATCCAGATCAGGTACAAGGGTTAATAATTTCTTATCTCTCAGCCTTAATTGGCACCCCTAGCATTTTATATAGTTCTTTATATCCATATTATATAGCATTGTAATTTTTTGTCAACATTTTCTAATATAAATTCTTCTATTTTTTGTCATACTAACTAAAGAAAGTAGATTTTCTAAAGCTACTTAATAAGTTTAATGTTTAGATAAGAAGTTTTCTTAAAAATATTAATATTTTTTGTTATAAATGAAACTGGATTCCTTTCAGTCGCTGAGTACACTAAAGTGTACCTTCAACTTGCTAAATTAAAATTTGGAGTTTCAGGCAAGTTCGATTAACTAAATTAAAATTTAGAATCCTCTTTAAGGAAACTCGACTCCTTTCAGTCGCTGAGTAAGTTCGATTAACTAAATTAAAATTTAGAATCTCACTTAGTCTTGCATTTTTCGCTTTGGTTTATTATTATATAATGTAATATCTAATTCAGCTTAATTAAACTTTTAAAGTTTATTTAGCTCATCTTACCTATTGGACAGTAAGTTAAAGATATTTTATAAAAGTTTAAAACATAAGGAGGTTTTTTATATGTCAAGAAGAGCAGCATTTTTTGATATTGACGGCACAATCTACAGAGAAGGACTTATTACTGAGGTCTTTAAAAAAATAATTAAATATGACCTAGTTGATGAAAATAAGTGGTATAAAGAAGTAAAACCTGCTTATATTAACTGGGATAAAAGACAAGGCGATTATGATACTTATCTTTTAAAAATGGTAGATGTCTACACTGAAGCAATTAAAGGATTAGATAAATATCATATAGACTATATTGCTAAAAAAGTTATTGAACAAAAAGGTGATAGAGTTTATACATTTTCTAGAGAAAGAATTAAATGGCATAAAGAGCAAGGAGATATTGTAATTGCTATTTCAGGTTCTCCTATAGAATTGGTAAGAGAAATGTCATTAAAATATCATATGGATGATTATAGAGGTACAATCTATGAATTAGATAAAGATAATAAATATAATGGCTATATTACTCCTATGTGGGATTCAGAAAGTAAAGAAAAGGCAATTAAAGAATTATGCAAGAAGTATGATATTGATTTAAGTCAAAGTTATGCTTATGGTGATACTGCTGGTGATTTTACTATGTTTAAAAATGTAGGTATCCCATATGCTATGAACCCAACACGTGAACTTATTTCTAAAATTATGGATGATGAAGAAATTAAAAAGAAAATAAATATAATCGTTGAAAGAAAAGATGTAACTTACAAATTAGATGTAAATTGTCTTTCTCTTATTTAACATAATATAAAAATTTAAAGGTGGTTAATTTAAAAAGTTAACCACCTTTAATTTACTTAATTTTTACTATTTTACTTTCATAGGCCTTTAAATTAATATTATTAAAAATTTTACCTTCTGCGGTGTGGTTCATAATGAAGTAATGCTCTTCATCATTTACTTTTCTCTTAACTACTTCAACACCCTTAGGTGATTCTATAGCTTCTATATCAGCTTCTACTATAATTTTTTTAGCTATTAAGTCCATAATATTATTATCTACACCAGTACCTATATAATAAGCTTCACCATTTTTATATTTGTTTAAAGTTATAGCTGATAATTCATTATAAAACTCATCATCATACATAAATAGACTTTCTGCAGTAGTAGTTTTTAGCATATCTCTAAATACAGTTCCACTACCTTCAACTCCATTAAATTCATTTATCCCCTTAACATTAACCTTTTGACCTTCTTGAAGAGATTCTATTTCTTCAACAAAGCCACCTATTAAATCAGTGTAAAAACTTGGATTTAACTGCCCTAATGTTAAATTATTATAGTAATCTTTAATTGCAGTTCTAAAACTAAATACTACTTTACCACCATTTTTAACAAACTCTCTAATTCTTTCTTGAACTTCAGATTTAAATACAATCATTGTTGGTATTAATAAAACTTTATACTCACTAAAATCTAGATATGATGGAATGACATCAATATTAACATTATTTTCATAGAAAGGTCTATATAATCTATATACTTCATTTTTATAATCCATTAAAAAGCTTTGTCTTTGAATTCTAAATGATGCCATAGATTCATAATCATAAATTACTGCTATTTCTGATTTTATTTCACTATTTATAACATCTTCATTTTCTTTCATATTATTGAAAAAATCTTGAACCTCATAAAATTTTCTTCTTTTTTGATTATCCTGATCTATTATTCCATAGCAATATTGTTCAGCTCCTTGTGTTGCGCCTCTATATCTAAAATACATAAGAGAATTGCATCCATGAGCCATTGCTTGATAAGACCACATTTTAGCTTGATTTGGTCTTGGTAAATAACCAATAACATCATGTCCTTGTGCTCCCATTATAGCTTCTGTAATCCAAAAATTTTGTCTTTTAGCCCCCCTCATAAAATCTAAGCCACAAGCAATTTCATGTGCAGGAATTGGCTCCCTTTGCCCTCCCCACACAGGATAATTATTATATGCAACTACATCTAGGTATTTTGCAACTTTTGAAAAATCAAAGCTCTTATCAAAATATCCACCTGAAAAGTCATGAATTATAACAGAATCTTCGCCTAATATTTCTTTTAAAATATCTATTTGCAATTTTGCATAATTTTCAACACTTACGCTTCTAAACCTTTCCCATTCCATCCTAAGGCTTGGATTATGAGTAGTTATTGTCTTTGCTGGAACTGGTATTTCATCAAAATCATTGTAAGTTTGCGACCAAAATCTTGTTCCCCATATTTCATTTAATTTATTTATATCATTATTATAATTTTTTCTTAAATAATCTCTAAATGCATTTTTACATTCATTACAGAAACATACATCGCTACCTTCATGACCAAATTCATTATCTATTTGCCATGCAACTATTCCTTCTTCATCTTTAAAATGATTTGCAAGTTCTTTAATTATAATTTTACTATATTTATGATAAGTTTTACTATTAAAACAATATTGTCTTCTTCCACCAAAAACTCTCTTAGTATTATCTTCAAACTCACCTAATACATCTGGATGTTTTTTAGCAAGCCATGCAGGCATTGTTGCTGTTGGTGTACCGAATATTATTTTTAATCCTTTTTTCTTTGCTTCATTTATTACATGATCAAAATAAGAAAAATCAAATAAACCTTCTTCTTTCTCCATCATATGCCAAGCAAATTCACCAATTCTTATAACATTACTTCCAAGCTCTACTATATTATTTAAATCTTCTTCTAACATATCTTCATTCCAGTGCTCTGGATAATAATCTACACCTAAATACATTTTAACAACTCCTGACTACTATTTATAAATAATTTATCTTTCTAAAAATTCTTGTATTTAAATTTATGTTTTATATACTACATATCTAATAAATCAAATTGTAATGTAATTTTTTTATTGATGATAATTAATAAGTAAGAAGTACAAGCTTTAGAAATATACTATTAAATTTATTTGAAAATATAATTGCATAACTTCTAATCATTATTCTTAACTTCTTACCTATTAAAATAATTATTAACTTAAATTTTATTTTACTTGTTTAATATCAATCTAACCTTTATGCAAAGTTAATTTCAGCTTCTCTCTTTTTATTTAATTCTTCCATTATCTTTTCTTGATATTCACCTTGAAGTTTATAACCCTTTACATAAATGAATAATCCTAATAATGTTATTACTGAAGGTACTGCCACCATAAGTATTCTCATACCAAATATTGTTCCTGCAGTTTGTGTTATATTAGGAACATATCCTACTATTGTTAATCCAACACCTATTAACCATCCTGATAAAGCTGATGCTGTTTTAACTAATAATGTTTGGAACGAAGCAACTATACTTTCATTTCTTGAACCAAATCTTACTTCACCATAATCTATAACATCTGCTAACATAACAGTGGTAGCTCCTAGTGTAAATCCTGAACCTAACTTAACTATTATTCCTGATAAAGCTATAAGTGCCGCATTACCTGGAACAAATATTCCTGCTAATAATAGAATTATTAATCCTACTGCTGGTAAATAACATGCTAGTCTAAATACACCCTTTTTACTCATTCTCTTTGAAAGCATTGGGAATAACATAAGTGCAGCTATTTCAGCAAGTCCAGCAAATGCAGTAAATACTTGGTACATATTTTCATTTCCTACAACATACTTAAAATAGTAAATTGACATTCCTCCTGATAATTGAGCAACTAAGTTATATGCAAGTACAACTCCTATAAATACCATAAGTTGATCATTTTCTTTTATAAGTTTAAATGCTTTCTTTAAACTTGTTTTTTCTACTTTTTTATTTGATTCTGTTACTTTACAACTACTATCTTTAACATTTATAACTGTTATAATTGAAGTAATTATAAAAATTGCTGCAATCACTACTGCAAAAGCTCCATATCCCTTAGTTTGATCACCATTTCCTAACTTATTTACTATTGAAAGTCCAAATGCACCCATTATTAACCATGCACAGCTTGCAAATATTCTTGGTATAACTGACATTTGAGCTCTTTCTTCATTAGTCTTAGATAAAGAAGGTAACATAGACCAATATGGTATATCCATTATTGTATAAGTCATACCCCATAATATATACATAACTGAATAATAAGCATATAGTGAACTTCCTTCTAATCCTGCTGGTCTCTTAAATAAGAATACTAAAACAACTGCATTTATAAACGTTCCTATTAAAATCCATGGTCTAAATTTTCCCCACTTTGTTTTTGTATTATCAACTATCATTCCCATTGCTGGGTCATTAACTGCATCCCATAATCTTGCTACTAAAAATAAACTTCCAACAAATGCTGGAGCTAGTCCAATTGAATCTGTAAAATAAATCATTAAATAACTAGATACAATTGCATAACATAAATCCTTTCCTAATGCTCCAATTCCAAATGAATACTTTTCTTTAAAAGATAATCCCATAATTCTCATCCTTCCTCATTTTTATTCAATACTAACCCTTTTTTGTAATAGTTTTCACTTACTACATTTTTATATTACCATATCAGTAAACGTTTCACAAGTGTTTTATAGTAAAATTTTAATTATTTTTTACTAAAATTTTTTTATGATTTTATATAAAAAAGATAGCTATTCCAAATAGCTATCTTTTGGATGAATTATTCCTCTATTTTACTTATCTTTATTATAATGCTATCATAATCTCCATATAATTTTAGTTCTAATCCATGATTCATTAAATATCTTCCTGTTTTCACAATAACATTTTTATCAATTTTAACTAAATAGGTTCTTTCTTTTTCAAGTGCTCTAAACTTTATAGTTGTACCTCTATGTCCAAGTTCACTTTGAGGTAAAAATGCAAATACTAACCCTTCTTTTCCATTCATGTATTGATAAAGCTTATATTTATTTTTGGAATTATTTTCTAATCTGTAGAAATCACCTTCTTGAACTATATGCCTTATATTCTTATATTCTTCAATTAATCCCTTAGATAACTCTATTTCTTCTTCACTAAATTTTAATATATTACATCCAATACCTAAAGTACCCATCATAGCACTATGATATCTAAACTTCATAGGTATAATTCTTCTTGATAAAAAGTTCGGACAATCAGTTACCCAAGCTCTCATAGCTTTTATTGGATATATATATGAATAATTCTCTTGAATAAATAATCTGTCATAAGCATCAGTATTATCGCTTGTCCAAAAATCATCGAATATTCCTAAAATACCATAATCTATTCTTCCACCCCCTGAAGCACAGGCTTCAAATAGTACATTTGGATGCTTAAGCTTAAGATTTTTTACAATATCATAGACAGCTTCAATATGCTTGTACCAAACATCTCTTTCTAAATTAGTTTGAGACATAGGTCTATTTGCATCCCATTTAATATAATCAATATCATAAGTTGTTAATAAATTATCTAACATATTATAAATAAAATCTTTTACTTCTTTCTTTGTAACATCTAATACATATTGCCCTCTAGATGTATCACTTTCTCTACTATCAAAATGATATATCCACTCTGGATGTTCTTTATAGAGATTAGATAACGGGTTCACCATTTCAGGTTCTACCCAAATTCCAAACATCATATCCATAGCCTTTACTTCATTTATTAATGGGTTTAATCCATTTGGAAATTTTTCTTCATTTACATACCAATCTCCAAGTCCATTGTCAATTCCATGTCTTTCTCCAAACCAACCATCATCTACAACAAACAGCTCAGCTCCAATTTCCTTTGCCTTTTTTGCAAGTTTTATTTGCTCATCACAACTCACTTTAAATTCAGTTGCTTCCCATGAATTATATAATACTGGTCTTAATCCACTTCTCAATACATTATCTTTAGCAAAGTTATGGAGATTATGAGTCATAGTTTCAAACCCACTATTACTATAACCTGCTATAATAGCCGGAGATATAAACTCTTCTCCCTGATTAAGCTTTAATAAGAAATCATGTGAATTAATACCTAGTTGTACTAATGTTTCTCCATATTGTGTTTGTTCAATTACTCCACTAAAGTTACCACTTAGTTTTAAAGCACCAAAGAATACTTCTCCTGTGGTTTCTGTTGCATTTTTATCTAAAATGAAATATGGATTATGATTATGAGTAGAAATCCCTCTTCTATTTTCTATAACAATCTTTCCATAGCTAACTTTTTGTGTAAATCTTTGTTGCTCTGCACCCCAATGACCATGTACATTTGAAAAAGTTAAATCTTCATATGGTATATGAAATTGCCCACTATGCACTTTTTCAATTTCAATAACATTTTCCGAATTATTTTTAATAGTCACATATCTTTCAATTAAGTCATATTCTTCATAAACTTTATAATGAAGATTCATATTGAAATCATAATGAATGTCCTTTAATTTTATAACTAGTTCATTTCCATCAACTTCATAACCTTCATAGCTATAAACTAACTCTCTACATCCATCAATAAATGAAGCCTTTAAACAATGTTCTTTATATCTTAAACTACCGTACACCGGAAATTCTTCTTTAGTTATTTCAAAAACAGGATCATTAGTCGATACTTCAACTAATGTTGGCATATCAAAATCATCAACATTTTCAATTTTGCTTCCCCAATATAAATGTCTTACCAACCCCATATTATCTATTCCAAAAACATAACTATTATTTTTACTTTGTAATGCAAATACATTTTTTAATTCATTTATTACAATTCCCATAATTACACCCTTACTTTCACATATTATTTTAGATAACGTTTTCTTAATAAGTATTATAATATATTTACAGTAAAATTTTCAAGTTTTTTAGTAAAATTTTATTTTAAAAATTCACTTATATTTTTTAAATACTCAATCATAATTTCATCATCTTCCATATAAAGTTCATGCTTCCCATTCTCAAATCTTATCTTTTTACACATATTTGCTATTTCACAAAATTTATTCTGCCCTTTTTCTTTTACAAAGGTATCTCTCCCTGCCTGAAAAAACAATATTGGTATATTTATTTTCTCAATATTCCTTTTCTTTAATATTTCCTTAGTTGCCTTTAAAGACTCATTAAGCCATTTAAAACTTCCACCACATCTTTGCAATTCCTCGTTTTTGTTTAAATAATCTAAATGATTTTTATATCTATACATATTAGAAGTTCCTGATGACTCTAAATCATATTTCCCTTCAAATGGACCTTGTCCAAATAAAAATTCCTCTCCCTTTCCAATATTAATATATATCTGACTTATTAAATAAGATATAGCCTTATGGTATTCCCCTGTATTTATATCCATCATCGGAGCACTTAATATAGCCTTTTTAAAATATCCACAGTACTTCTCTAAAAACATTGTACCGATAGCTCCTCCCATAGAATGTGCATATAAATATAAATCAACGTCTTTTCCTACAACAATAGTATCTAAGAAAATCCTTAAATCTTCTACATAATATTCAAACTTATCTATACTTATTTGACTTTTATGTTTTTTTCCAAATGAACCTGATCTTCCATGTCCCCTATGTTCAATTGCATATACTGAATAGCCCATTTCTGTAAAATAGTAAATTAACTCATTATATTTTTCTATACATTCAGAAAACCCATGCGAAATTACAATTCTACCTTTTTCATTTATTACAGAAAATACTTGGTAATAAATATTTAAGTTATTACATCCTTTAAAATATCCATCCTTTTTAATTTTATTAATACTTATCTTTACCTGTTCAACATCTTCTTCATTATATCTGTAATTTGAATAAATCCCAACTTTAATTGTTTCCATTTTTAACCTCCACCTAGCAACCCCCTTAATAACGTTTACAGTAAAAATATATAGTATTTTACTAAAAATATCAAGTTATTAATTTATAATAAAAAAAAATAGTAACAATAATAAATATTATTGTTACTATTTTAATCTCTAATTTATTAATTAAAATTAACTATTTTACATCCTTAACACTATTTCTTAATATAAACTCACTTGGTATTATTACTTTTTTAGCGTACTGTCTTCCCTTTAATTTCTCCATCATAAGTTCAACTGCAACTTCTCCTAAATACTCTATATGAACTCTTATAGCCGTTAATGGTGGATTAGTATATTGAGATATTATAGTATCATTAAATCCTATTATGCTAATATCATTTGGAACCTTAACTCCATTTTCTTGAAGTCCCTTAATAACACCGCTTGCAATTGTATCATTAGCTGTAAAGAATGCTGTTGGCATTTTACTTTCAGATCTTATAAATTTATTTATTGCTTCATACCCACCTTCAGCCGTCATACTACTATTGATTATAAATTCTTCCTTTAGCATTTGTTTATTATTCATATATTCATAAAAGAACTTTAGTCTATCATCGAACATAGGTATTTTATTATCTCCTAAAGTGTACTTTTCCCCAATAAATCCTATGTTCTTATGTCCAAGCTCTAAAAAATAATCTAATGCTTGTTTAACGCCTAATTTATAATTAACTTTAACACTATCATACAATTCATCATTTGGCGCTGAATCTATAAAAACTATATTTTGTGTTCTTTTCGATAATTCATTTACTTCATCCGAAGTAAACTTACCAACTGCAATTATTCCCTGTAGTTCAACTTCTTCTGCTAACTCAAATTCATTATCTTGCTTAAAAAATCTAACTAGCTTAATATTATTCTCAAAGGCTTTCTTTTCTACTATATTTCTTAAAAGTAAATAATATGGATCTTGTAATTGTTTAACTACATCATACATTTCAACAATTCCAACTATAAACATATTTTTACTAAAATTTTTACCTTTTCTTTGCTTTGCTGTTCTATAATTTAATTCCTCTGCTACTTGTAGTATTTGTGCCTTAGTTTCATCAGCAACTAAAATTCCACTATCATTGTTTAAAACCCTTGATACAGTAGCTAATGATACTCCTACCTTCTCTGCTATTTCTTTCAACGTAGCCATTATCCCTCACCTCAATATATCTTTCATCTTTGTTAATTATATAATAAACCTTAGCTTGTTATTTTTATCTTATCTTTTATAAAAATTACATTTTTATAAACTCTATATCATACTATATATTACCATAAGGCTAATCAAATTACATTACTTAATATTAATTTTATCAATAAATAACTTTAAAATAAAAGATATATTATTTAAAAGTAATTTTTACTGTCTTTTTAAAACAACTTTATTTAACATATTTATTTGTGATTCCCTTAGCTTCATTGAATAGTTAATTACTAAACTTCCTACTACCAAAATAATAAACGTAGCTTTAAAGTCAACTAGCAGCATATAAAGCACCCCCAACCAAATTAATTGCGATGCACCATTAGATTTCACCTTTGTAGATAATCCCCTAATTACAAATGTAAAAGAATCTTTTAAAACAAAATATATTACTACTACTCTAATTGCCATTACTACCGTTTTAAAATAAACGAATTTAAATTCAAAACCTGTTAATTTTAATATTTCAATTAAAATTAAATATATAATTCCAAAATAATATGTACTCTTGCTACAACATATATAAGAACCATATCTTTTAAAGTTTTTAATTATCATATATTTTTCATTACAATTTTCATTTAATATTCTAAGCTTTTTACCTATAAATAAAGCTCCAATATAAGATATTAATATTGTACCTATAGGCATTGTTGCAACAAAAATATTAAAAGCAACTTCCATATATTCACCATTTAAAGGAAACATTTCTGTATAACTATCAAATTCTTTCATAAAACTATAACCTGTTAATTTAGAAAAATAAATATCAATCAAAACCATAACAAAAGTTCCTAAAATTGCTGAATAAAATAAATCATCAAATATTGTTCCTTTTCTTCTAATAAAATACCCACAAATCAATCCCATTATAATTCCTTGGCTCATCCAAATTGCTGATGCTACGTCACCTACTGCAAGAGTTACAATAAGCAATGATGTAATAGAAGATAATAATGTATACTTAAAATCAAGCCTCATAAATATAAGACAAATAAAAAGTGGCACTATCATATCCAAATATAATGTATATGCTATTCCTGTGTAAATTGCTACCATGCTTGAAACCACAAATAAAGCTGATAACATTGCTGCTTCTGTTAATTTTTTTGTTTTCAAATTATGTTCACCACACTTAATCTTAATGTATCTTTATTTATTATATGCTTTTCTTATAAAGTTAATAGTAAATTTTCTTTAAATATTATTTATTGTAATTTATTTCTTTTGATTTATAATAAATATTTAACCCTTCAAATGTTGGCTCTATTCCATTCTTAATACATTCTTCAACATATTCCTTTAAAACATAAATACTCATTTATTACACCTCTTTTTAAGACATTTTTAATTATTTATGTTTTAATATATGTAATAGAAGTTATGTAAATGACTAAAAAATAAAAATTTTATCGTAGGTGTAAAATGAACTATATAATTTTTGATTTAGAATTTAATCAACAACATCCTGAAGATGTAGTAATAGATGCTCCTAAACCATCTTTACTATTTGAAATAATTCAAATTGGAGCAATAAAATTAAATAAAAATTTTGAAACCATAGGAACATTTAATTCCTTAATTAAACCTAATATTCATAAAAGGCTTCATCCTTATGTTGAAGAATTAACAAAAATAAATATTAATGATTTAAATGCTTCTTATAACTTTATTGATGTTTTTAAACAATTCATTGATTTTATTGGAAAAGATAAGAGTACTTTAGTTGTATGGGGTGATTCTGATATTACAGAATTAATAAAGAATATGGGATTTTATAATATTCCCACTACCTTTATTCCTGAAAAATATATTGATATTCAGCACTATGCAACTAAACTGCTTAATGTTCCTAAAGGTCAAAAAATTGGCTTAAAAAAAGCTGTTGAAGCATTAGAAATACCTATTGATGGTGATTTCCATGATGCATTTTTTGATGCACATTATACTGCAGAAGTATTTAAAAAAATATATAATAAGCAATTATTATCTAAGCCAATTAATAAAGCCAATACTAAGCGACCTAAAGTAAAAAAAGAAAAACTTGATTCAAATGCACTAATCAATGAATTTGAAAAGAAATATAACAGAAAAATGTCAAAAGAAGAAATTGAAATGATACGTTTAGCATATTTTATGGGTAAAACTAAACAATTTATAATTAAAGATGAATAATTTTCCATAAAAGTAGATATTCTAATACTAAAGGAGGCTACGTAAATGTTGCTTGTTTTAGGAGATATTATTTTATTTACTTTTAGAATTATATTTACTCTTTTGAAATTTATAATAAAAGCCATTGTAAAAACACTAACTTTTATATTAACTAAACCTTTTTTAAGGTTTCCATTTTTACTTTTTACTATTGGCTTTTTTCTTCATATAAAATTTAATACATTAGCAACTATATACTTTTTATATTTAGTAAATATATGCGCTATTAAATTCAAGATATACGAAAAAATATATATAGATTTAAGTTATTTATTTGATACTATATTTAATTCATATAAAGTTTCGCACAATTTAAGAGCTTTAAAAAATGATAGTATTATTTTAAATAATATTCACTTAGAAAATAATGATGAAGATAGTTGCTTAATTGATGATCTTGTAATAACAAATAGTGGAGTTTTTGCAATTAAAACATTAACTTATCCTTATACAGATTTCACCAAAAACAAATATTCTAATGAAATTGCATTTGATAATGAAGATTTAAATGATGATACTATACTTGATAATAATGTACTTAATAAAATATACGATGAATGTACCAATTGTTATAACATACTACAAGACATTTTGTCTTCTGATATTCCTATAACCAATATAATTGCTCTTCCTCAAAAAAGCCTTGTTATTAAACAAAATGAAGTACTTGATACACCAATAGTAACCGCAGAGGATTTACCTTATTTTATTAAAAATAAAATAAATAAAGATAGTACTTATTCTCCTCTAAAAATTAAGGAAACTGTACTTCAAAATAAATCTTGGAGCTTTGATATATTATTAGATAAACTCCTAAGCTTTCTTAATCATAGTAAATTTATAATTTTATTTATATCATTGTTCATTATTACTTATTATATTTATATAACATTTGTAACTTATATATTTTTTAAATTTGTTTCATTATAAATTAAATTATTTTTTCTAAACTATTGTCCTTTATAAACAAATAAGAGTAATAAACTAATATTATAGTTTATTACTCTTATTCTTATAAATTAGCCTAACATTTCATACTCTTCCATATGTGCTTGCTTTACTATTTTATTATATACTTCTTTAATATCATCAGCATTCTTATCAAATGCTATCCCCTCTACTAGTGCATCTAAAACAACAATAATTTCATCTTTGCTTAAATTTATATCCATTGTAATTCACCTCTTTAACTTAATGTTTTTTACTCATTTTAATAAACTCTTCTATATCCTCTTCAATAGTCTTTAAAGAATTCTTCCAGAACTCTTTATCATGAATATCAATTCCTACTTCTTTAGTTATATCTGCTATTTTATTTTTACCTGTAATTGACAAAAGTTTTTCATATTCACTTACAAAATCTTCACCTTTTTTAAGGTATTCAGCATATAATCCCTTTGCAAATAAAAGTCCAAATGCATATGGGAAGTTATAGTAATTATAATTTGCATCATAATAATGAGGTTTCCAAGCCCACATATATGGATGTAAAAACTTTTCGTCTAATCCATCTCCATAAGCTTCTTTCTGCGCTTCTATCATAAGTCCCTTTATTTGTTCAACTGTTAATGCACTTTCTTTTCTAGCTTCAAATACTGACTTTTCAAATAAAAATCTTGAATAAATATCTACAATAACTTGTGTACAATCACAAATTTCTGTTTCTAATATAGCTAAAGCTTCTTTATGTTTAACATCTTTAATTGCAGCTTTTTTTATTATAGTTTCACAAAATGTTGATGCTGTTTCTGCTATTGGCATAGGATAATCTGAATTTAATATAGATTCATTTTTTAGACACTCACCATGGAATCCGTGTCCAAGTTCATGAGCCATAGTAACAACATCACCAAAACTTCCCCCAAAGTTTAATAAGATTCTGCTTTCACCTAAAGTATGAATTCCTTGACAAAAAGCTCCTCCTACTTTTCCTTCTCTTGGCTCTACATCTATCCAATTATTATCAATAGCCTTTTGTGCGAAATCTGCTAAATCATCACTAAAAGTTCTAAAATTCTTGACTATAAATTTACTAGCTTCATCATAAGTAAAATTCATATTGGCATTATTAATTGGAGCATATAAATCGTAAAATGGTAATCCATTTTTATGCCCTAATATTTCTGCTTTTCTTCTTAAGTACTTTCTAAATACAGGTAAACTTTCTTTCATTGCTTCAATCATTGCATTTAATGACTCTTCATCCATTCTTGAATTTAAAAGTGTTTCTTCTAATGGAGATTCATATCCTCTTAATTCACAAACAGTTAATACTTCACCCTTTATTCCATTAAGAGCAGCAGCCACTCCCTCTTCAACTTTCTTATATGACTTTATTTCTGCTTCATAAGCTTTTTTTCTAACTTTTTCATTTTTATCATAAGCCATATTTAAAACAACTGTTAATGGGTATTCTTTTACTTTACCACCTTCTGTCATTTCAACAGTTAATGATGAAATTAAATTATCTTTTAATTTACTCCATGCATTTGATCCTGTATTTCTCATATTTGCAATTATATTTTCTTCTTTTTCACTTAATAAATATTTACTATCTTCAACTATACTCTTTAATAAAAATGCATGTTCTTTTAATAATGATGATTTCTCAATTATAGAGTCAATATCCTCTATTTCACTTATATACCTTTCAATTTTAGTAGAACCTTTAACTAAATAAGTTAACTTCTTTTCAAAGATATCTGAATTTTTAAGTGCTTCTGTATCTTTTGTATTTACACTAATACTTAGTTCAATAAATTGCCCTAACTTACTAATCAGTTCCTCTAATTTTATATATTTATTTAAATATTCTTCTAACTTTTCTAATACATTTTCATAATCCTTAACTGCTTCTTCAATCCAATTGTTTATTTCATTTATTTCTTCAGTTAGGCTATTCATATCATTTTTAAATTCAACACTCTCAAATGATTCATATAGCTCTTTTAAACTCCAATTTAATCCCACTTTATAACCTCCAAATTTTATTTAAATTATTTATATTAATTATATACTTATGCTGAAAATTTTTCCAACAAAATATTATATTCTCCTCTTTATAATTAAAAATATTTACATTTAGTTACTAAAAATTTTATTTTTTAATAATAAAAAAAGTAAAATGAATTTTAATATTATAATTCATTTTACTTTTTATATTTATTATTTTCTTGTACTTCTTACTTGAAGTTTTTCAATCCAGCCTTTGTTATACCTTAATGAAATATAACCAATAACACTCATTATAAATGCTCCAACTGCATCTACAAATAAATCTACCATTGTATCCGTTAATGCAGCTCTTCCTATTAATTGAGTACCATTTTCCAAGGCGAATTTTTGCATATTAAGCCCTAAAATTCCATCAAAGGTAAATTCATAAAACTCCCAAATAACACCTAATGTTACTGCAAAACAAAATGAAAATAACGCAACAAAAAGAGGACTTAAAACTATTGGTACCTTTTCTGTCTTATTCAATAAAGTAACAATTGAAAATCCTAAAGCTCCAATCATTGCTCCACTAAAAGTATGTAATATATTATCCCAATTTGGAACATTATAATAAAAACTTCTAACTTCACCTAAATATATTGCTGCATATAAGAATATTGTATATAAAATCAACATATAAGATGGGATTGCTATTTTAAATTTATTTTCTAACATCCCTGGTAATAACATTGCTACTATACCTAAAATACATTGAGATAACATCAATGCATAATCACTTTTTAAACGCACAAAAGATTCAGTTGAATCTGCAACTGTTGGTGCATCATTTATCTCAAAAATTAAGAATATAGTAGTCGAAATTAAAGTAATTAACACAAAGTAGCTTAATAACTTTTGCCAATTAATTTTTTTCTTCATTTTTCATCTCCCCATAAAAATTTATATTTAAAATAATTTATTATTTCAACTATTTATTCTATATTATATTATGTAAAAAGTAAAATAATATGTCCCTATTTTCAATAATAGTAATTAATAGCTTACACATATTTTACATTTTATTCATTTT
Organism: Clostridium sp. RTP31139st1_H3_RTP31139_211217; assembly: GCF_040227035.1. Lineage (NCBI taxonomy): Bacteria > Bacillati > Bacillota > Clostridia > Eubacteriales > Clostridiaceae > Clostridium > Clostridium sp. RTP31139st1_H3_RTP31139_211217. The sequence goes on along the minus strand of NZ_JBCOAB010000014.1, from coordinate 37,009 downwards.
TACTCTTTACATCTTATTAACTTTAGTATATTATAATATTAATTTAAATTTGAAACACATAATCAGCATTGAAGGAAAGAGTAATTTTAATGATATCTTTAAGCGAGTAAGGGATGGTGTAAGCCTTATAAGATTAGTTTTAATGAAAAACATTCCTGAGCTTCTAACCGAACAATTGAGATTGAAAAGGAAACACCTTTTCCTTACGTCAAAGATGTAAGTTCGATTTGCCAAATTAAAATTTGGAATCTCACTTATCTCACTTAAGTAGACTTAGACGGGGCCTTACCGTTAAAAAAGGACAGTCTTAAATTATTATTAATTTAGCACTGATTAAGAGGCTTGATGCAAATTAGGTGGTACCGCGGAAGTAACCTTTCGTCCTATTTATTTAGGATGGAAGGTTTTTTTATATTATTTTTAGGAGGTTATTAACATGACAAAAGAATTAAAATCAAAGGTATTTATACCACAAAACTACAAATCAAACTTATCATTAATTGAAACTGAAATAGCAATAAAGAAAGTCAAGGATTTTTTTGAAAGCAAACTTGCCGCAACTTTAAACCTAACAAGAGTTTCTGCTCCACTATTCCTTGAAAATGGTTCAGGTTTAAATGATAACTTAAATGGAATAGAAAGACCTGTAAGCTTTGATATGCTTGCTATTAAAGATAGTAACTTAGAAATAGTTCATTCACTTGCCAAATGGAAAAGATTTGCGCTTCACAGATATAAATTTCAACCTGGATCTGGTTTATATACTGATATGAATGCAATTAGACGAGATGAAGAATTAGATAATCTACACTCTATTTATGTAGATCAATGGGATTGGGAAAAGGTAATTACAAAAGAAGAAAGAACTACTGATACTTTAAAAAGCACAGTAAGAAAGATATTTTCTGTTTTTAAAGCTACTGAAGATTTTGTATCTACACAATATCCTTCAATCGAAAAAATTCTACCACAAGATATCACTTTTGTAACGGCACAAGAATTAGAAGATATGTATCCTGAACTTACAGCTAAAGAAAGAGAAAATGCAATTTGCAAAAAACATAAGGCAGTATTTATTCAAGGAATTGGTGATACATTAAAATCTGGTGAAAAGCATGATGGAAGAAGTCCTGACTATGATGACTGGAGCTTAAATGGAGATATTTTATTCTATGATCCATTATTTGATTCAGCAATTGAATTATCTTCTATGGGCATAAGAGTTGATAAAGAAGCCTTAGATTATCAATTAAAGAAAGCTAACTGTGAAGATAGACGTGAACTTCCATTCCACAAAGCATTATTTGAAGATAAACTACCACTTACTATGGGCGGAGGAATTGGACAATCAAGAATTTGTATGTTCTTCTTAAGAAAAGCACATATAGGAGAAGTTCAAGCTTCTATTTGGGATAACTATACTCACGAAAAATGTGAAGAAGCTGGCATAGAGCTACTTTAGTTTAGTTGATAGTTATTAGTTACTAGTTAATAATTAATATAGAAACTCCTTTTGGAGTTTCTATATTATATATTTTTAGAAATTTAGCATAAGCTGAATTCATTCCTTAAATTTTAACTATTAACTCTTAACTAACTTTACTCTTAGCTTTTAATTAAATAAAAGTCATAGCAAATGAACCATTATCATATAATTATAAGTTCAAATGCTACGACCTTTTATTTTATATTATTCCGGCAATAATTCCTCCACCAACAACTTTGTTTCCTTGATAGAAAACAACTGATTGACCTTTTGTTATTGCTCTTTGTTTTTCTTTAAAACTTACTTTAACTTTACCATCTCTTAAAGGTGAAATAACTGCTTCAGCTGGTTTTCCTGAATATCTAACCTTTGCTTCAACTGTTATTGGTTCTTCAAGCTTATCAAATGGAATAAAGTTAACATCCTTAGCAACTAAGTCAGTCTTAAATATATCCTCTTCTGGACCTAATACTACTTCATTAGTTCTAGGATTAATATCTGTTACAAATACAGGTCTTCCAAGAGCTATTCCAAGTCCTTTTCTTTGACCTATAGTATAGTAAACTATCCCTTTATGTTGCCCTAATATATTTCCGTTTTTATCAACAAAGTTTCCTGGTACAACTTCTAGCGGTCTAGCTTCACTTATGTATCTACCATGATTATTATCTGGTATAAAGCAAATTTCTTCACTATCTTTCTTATTATATACTGATAATCCAATTTCTTTAGCAATTTCTCTTATTCTATCCTTAGTATATTCACCACAAGGCATAAGAGTATGTGCTAATTGTTCTTGAGTAAAGTTATATAATGCATATGTTTGGTCTTTTCTATCATCATCTGAACGAATTAAAAGATATCTTCCATTTTCATCTTGCTCAATTTTAGCATAGTGACCTGTTGCAACATAATCCGCACCTATACCTTGAGCTTTTCTTAATAGCTCATCAAATTTTAAATGTTTATTACATGCTATACATGGATTTGGTGTTTTTCCATCTATGTATTCTTGAACAAAATAATCAATAACTTTTTCTTTAAAGCTATCTCTAAAGTTCATTACATAAAAAGGAATACCAATCTTATTTGCAACTCTTCTTGCATCATCTACAGCTGAAAGTGAACAACACCCACCTTCTCTTTCTGTATAATCTTTATCTTCTTGCCATATTTGCATTGTAACACCAATTACATCATAGCCTTGTTCTTTTAAAAGGTAAGCAGCAACGGAGCTATCAACTCCGCCACTCATACCTATAACTACTTTTTTCTTCTTTTCCATCAAATCACACCTTAAGTTTTTTATTCGTGTCCGTGTACTGCATCATGTAATTCATCATGATCTGTTTCTTCGAATTCCCATCCTTCAGTGCTTAAACCAGCATTTTTTCTGTAGTCATTAATTGCTTTGTGTATAGCTTCTTCAGCTAATACTGAACAGTGCATTTTTACTGGTGGAAGTCCATCTAAAGCTTCAGCAACTGCTTTATTTGATAATTCCCAAGCTTCTTCTAAAGTCTTTCCTTTAATCATTTCTGTAGCCATTGAAGATGAAGCTATAGCTGATCCACATCCAAAAGTTTGGAATTTAACATCTTTAATAATGTTATCTTCTACCTTTAAGTAAACTCTCATTATATCTCCGCATTTAGCATTTCCAACTTCTCCAATACCATTTGCGTCTTCAATTTCTCCTACATTTCTTGGATTTCTAAAATGGTCCATAACTTTATCTGTATATATCATAATTATTTTTCTCCCTTCTTAACAAAATCACTCCATAATGGTGACATATTTCTAATTCTTTGAATAATTCCAGGTAATACCTCTAAAACATAATCAACATCTTCTTCTGTTGATCCATCACCTAATGTTAATCTTAATGATCCATGAGCTAATTCATGTGGTAATCCTATTGCTAAAAGTACATGTGATGGGTCTAATGATCCTGATGTACAAGCACTACCACTTGATGCACATATTCCTTCAAAATCTAAAGATAATAAAATTGATTCACCTTCTATATACGTAAATCTTACATTTACATTACCAGGTAATCTCTTATCACCTCTTGGTCCATTTAAATATGAATATGGAACTCTTTCTAATATTCCATCTATAAGTTTATCTCTAAGCACTGTAAGTCTTTCCATATGAGCTTCAATATCATTTGTAGCTAACTCTATAGCTTTACCTAATCCAACAACTGAAGCTATATTTTCTGTACCTGCTCTTCTAGCTCTTTCTTGACCTCCACCATGGATTAAGTTGTCTATTCTTACACCTTTTCTTATGTATAAAGCACCTATTCCTTTAGGTCCATAAATCTTATGTCCTGCTAAAGATAAAAGGTCTATATTCATTTCTTTTACATCAACTGGAACATTTCCAACTGCTTGAACTGCATCTGTATGGAATAGAACTTTTCTTTCTCTACAAATTGCACCAATTTCTTTTATTGGTTGAATAGTTCCAATTTCATTATTTGCAAACATAATTGATACTAAAATAGTTTTATCAGTTATTGCATTTTTTAATTCTTCTAAATCAATAAATCCTTCTTCATTAACATCTAAATAAGTTACTTCAAAACCATTCTTTTCTAGATATTCACAAGTATGAAGAACTGCATGATGTTCTATCTTAGTAGTTATTATATGATTTCCTTTTTTTCTATGTGCTGATGCAATACCTTTAATTGCCCAGTTATCTGACTCAGATCCACCCCCTGTGAAGTAAACCTCATTCATATCACAATTTAAAGCTTTAGCAACTTGACCTCTAGCTTTATCAATTGCCATCTTAGTTTCTCTTGATATTCCATAAAAAGATGATGGATTACCAAACTTTTCTGTAAAATACGGCATCATTTCTTCTAAAACTTCTGGCTTTACATAAGTAGTAGCCGCATAGTCCATATATACTGTTTTCATTATTGCTCACTCCTCTTTAATGTTAATGCTTCATTCTTTTCTTTAATTTTATTGTAGTCATCTACTATATCTTGTAACGTTATGCCTTCCATAACTTCATCTATACTATTTTTAATTTTTGTCCATAAAAGTCTAGTTGCGCAGCAATCTATATTATCACATGATACCCCTTCAATACAATCAGCAATTTCTATTGGGCCCTCAAGGACGTACATTATATCAGATACTTTTATATCTTTAGGTTCTCTACCTAAAACATATCCACCTTGAGCCCCCCTTATACTATTAATAAGTTTTGCTCTTCTTAGCGGTGAAAATAATTGCTCTAAATAATACTCAGATATTCCTTGCCTTTGCGAAATAGTTTTTATTGATAGGGGAGAACTTCCATAATGGATTGCTAATTCAACCATGGCTTTTACTCCATATCTTCCTTTAGTTGATAGTTTCATTTTCTCACCCCTTATTCAGACTTTTTTGCTCTGCTTTATGTTTATATCATACTAACTTACTCTGTTTTTGTCAACCCTGAAATACACATACTTTCAGAATTAACTTCAAATTTTTTATGTAAACTTTTTTAATGAGTTTTATTCATTACATCATTTATTTTATTTAAATATTTTTAACTTTTTATATTATTAAAATTCATTATACTTCAAGCATTATTTCTAGTATTTCTTTATCAGTTTCTTTCATTCCCTCTTTACCTAATCTACCTACTGCAGTTATTGTTTTTTCAATATTTTCCTTCAATATACCCGTATTAGCACTATAACATTGATCTTCCATAGCAAGATAATGCCCCATCATACTAGCATCAACACTGGTAGCTATTTTAGCTGCACAAGATGCCTTTGCTCCATCACAAACTATTCCTGAAATATTCGCTAATGTATTTGTAACCGTCTTATTTATTTGATCTAATGTACCACCTTCTAAATATGTAATTGCAGCTCCACTAGCACATCCTGCACTTACAGCCCCACAAAAGGCAGAAAGTCTTCCTATACCTGTTTTTTGATGTATAGTCATTAGATTAGAGAATACTAACCCTCTATATAATAACTCTTCAGACAATCCCTTTTCTTTTGCATATATTATTACTGGAATTGAAGTTGCCATACCTTGATTTCCACTTCCTGAGTTAGTCATAACAGGTAATGAACTACCACTCATTCTTGCTTCTGAAGCAGCTGCAGCATAAACTTTTAGCTTAGTAACAATTGAGTTTGGATAGCATTTCATAAGCATTTTACCTATACCTACTCCATATTCTCCTTTTAATCCTTCTTCTGCTATTGATATGTTATACTCTATTTGTTTATCTAACAATTCTTTTATATCTTTAATATCAACAGTATTTGCAAATTCATATATATCATTAACATTTAAAATACTTCTATCAATAAATACACCTAAATATTTACTTGGATCCTCATTACCTTCGAATAATATCTCCCCATTTTTTATTACCTTAGATATATTATTATGTGCATATTTTATTTCAACTATGGCGCTATCATTTTCACTATATACTTCCATTACTATATGTAACTGAATATCTGTATCTAATCTTTCAACAAAGCAATAATCTTCATTCATAAGTTTATTAGCTTCATTTATATGCTCTTCTCCTACTTCACTAATAACTTGCAATTCTTTACTTGAATCACCAGCTAAAACTCCAATTATTGAACTAGCCTTAATTCCTACTAAATCTCCTGTATTAGGAACAGTTACACACATTGCATTTTTTATTATATTACCGCTACATTTTGCCACAACCTTATCTGGCATTTTCCCTAATACTTCTCTAGCCTTTGCAGCTGCATATGCTATGGCAATAGGTTCAGTACATCCCATTGCTGGTACTAGTTCTTCTTTTAAAATTTGTAAATAATCATTATACTTCTCTTGTTTCATCATCTGTTTCCCCATTTTATTATATTATTATTTTACTTTTTAATTTTATCCCAATAATCTTTTGTAGCTCTTTCAAACTTATTATCTCCATACTCATAATAAGTTCTATTTTTCAAGTTATTAGGTAAATATTGTTGTGTTACATAATGATTAGGATAGCTATGTGGATATTTATATTCAATTCCTCTTCCCATTTTACACGCTCCACTATAATGAGCATCCTTTAAATGAGTAGGTATATCCCCTATAGACATATTTTCTAAATCATTTAATGCTGCATCTATTGCTAAATATGCTGAATTAGATTTTGGACTTGTTGCTAAAAGGATAGTTGCCTCTGCAAGTGGAATTCTTGCTTCTGGAAATCCTAATTCCCTAGCAGAATCAACTAGTGACTTTACAATTAAACTTGCCTGTGGATAAGCAAGACCTATATCCTCCGCTGCAATTACTTGTAATCTTCTACAAATAGAAATCAAATCACCAGCCTTAATAAGTCTAGCTAAATAATGAATAGCAGCGTCAGCATCACTACCACGAATTGATTTTTGAAAGGCACTTAGTATATCATAATGTGCATCACCATCATTATCATAAGCAATTACCTTACTTTGAGTTGAATCCTTAACAACATTTAAATCAATTACTACAATTTTATCACTATTAGGCCTAGTTGAATTTAATGCAATTTCTAATCCATTAATAGCCTTTCTTACATCGCCATTACAATAAGATGCTAAATAATTTATAGCTTCATCTTTAACATCTAATTTTATTTCATTATATCCTTTACTTTTAATATCTATAGCTCTATTAAGCGCTTTCTTTATATCATCCTCTTCTACTGGTTTGAACTCAAATATAGTTGATCTTGAAAGTAAAGCCTTAAAAATATAAAAATATGGATTTTCTGTAGTTGATGCAATTAAAGTTATTCTTCCATCTTCAATATATTCTAAAAGTGATTGTTGCTGCTTTTTATTAAAGTTTTGAATCTCGTCTAAATAAAGAACCACACCATTAACGCCTAAAAAAGTATCTAACTCTTTTGTTATTTCCTGAATATCTTTTAATGAAGCATTTGTAGCATTAAGCTTATAAAATCTTTTTCCTGCCTTTTCTGCAATAATATTCGCTACTGTGGTCTTTCCTACTCCTGGTGGCCCATAAAATATCATATTTGAAATTCTACCACTCTTTACTATTCTATCTAAAATTTTATTTTCTCCTAATATATGTTGTTGACCACAAACTTCACTTAATTGTGTAGGCCTAATTAAATCTGCTAATGGTTTCATTTTTTCACCTCAAATATTTCTTCATCATATTATATAAAATCTACAGCCTTTTTTACAACTCTTTCAATCATTATTAAAGTATAGCATAAAATTCGTTTAAATATAAAAAAAATGAGAGATTGCAATTTTTATTTACAATCTCTCATTTCAATATTTATTTAACTATTTAATTATCTATAAAATTCTTGAGTAGCATATACTTTATTACCTATTTTATATACTCCAACTCCTATACTTGAGAAGTTAGTTGATAATATATTTTCTCTATGACCTGATGAGTTCATCCAGTTTGTCATAAATCTTTCTGCTAAAGCATCTGCGCTTATATTACCGCCAATATAGGCTATATTTTCTCCCCATGCCTTATATGATACGCCGTCTTTTTTCATTTGAGTTGTTATAAGATTTCCATTTAAATCTTCATGACTAAAGTAATTATTATCTCCCATATCTTGCGATTTAATTCTAGCGTATTTTTGCATTACTGTATTATATGTTAATGTTGGAACTCCTGCTTTTGTTCTTTCTTCATTTACTTTATTATATATAGCTGTTTCTACAGCTGCCATAAAGTTTTCATCCGCATTAGTTACATTATTTTCTGTAGAGTTATCCGGTGTTTCGTCAACTACTGGTGTATTTGGAACACTTGGTGTTTCATCTACTGTTGGTGTATCCGGAACACTTGGTGTTTCATCCACTACCGGTGTATCTGGAACACTTGGCGTTTCATCCACTGTTGGTGTATCTGGTGTACTTGGTGTTTCATCAACAGTTGGTGGAACTATTGTATCCTCTGGTGTTTCAGTATTGTTACTTGGTGGAACTATACTATCGTTATTATTATTGTTATTGTTTCCTCCATTATTAGGCTTGTCTACTGTTCCTCCAATAATTATACTTCCACATGAACTATTCGACCACCATATTTTTTTGAATATTACTCCTTGTAATAAGCCACCTGAAATACTACATTTATTATTTTCACTTGAATTTGTTTCTGAAGAACTTACTTTATTAATTGTTATTAAATTTGTTTTTCCTTGAGAACATTCTTTTACAGCTGCAAAAGTTGGTGTAACCGCACCCCCTAGCACTGTTAATGTAACTATACTGGCAATTAGTTTTTTCTTCATCTGTACCACTCCTTTTTATTTTTTCGAACAACTTAATATTGTCCAATATCTTATTAGTTCAAAGTACTTTTTACTTTCACTAAAGCCGCCAGATACAGTTATATCATATTTTTATCACAGAACTAACAGTAGATTCCTTCTTTACATACCAATAATGACTAATCTAAATTTCACATTCCTTAATAACCATAAAAATACCAATAAAATTTCTGCATATTTTCTGACTTTATAACAATTTGGTAATTTTATACTTACAATAAATTACCACGTATATTATTCATTTTTTCGGAAATTTACATTTTCATTTTCAGCTATTTCTAAACTTTCATACTCCTTAACACTCTTAATTACATAATTTCCTTTTTCCTTTTTAAGAACAACCTCTACTGGAACATTATTTCCCTCTACTGAATCATATCCTTCCTCTACCCCATCACTTTCTAAAGTTGTCCCTTGTGCCTCCATATTTAAAACCATACAAAGCTTATATTCTCCATCTTCCTTTGTTACCCCCTTAACTTCACTTTCATATTTAGTAAATTCAACTTTTCCAATAAGGTAACTGTAAAAAACTTCGTAATTGCATTCATTAAATGTGTCTTCATCAATATAATTACTTACTTCATCATCATATGAATTTTCATATGACAGCACTTTATCTACAATTTCTTTCATTTCATTAATATCTTTAGATGATATATTACTACTACACCCAACTACACTTATAGAAAATAACATTAATATAAATACCACTATTTTTTTCATCTCTTCCTTACCACCTTTACAAACTTTATTTATACATTCTTATGTAACCTTCCCCAAAGATATGAATTTTACATTGTGAAAATTAAGTGAAGCTCTAAATTTTAATTTAGTTAGCTGAACTTACTCCTCTGAATGATAATGAGGAGCGAGTCTCCCTTAAAAGCTCTAAATTTTAATTTAGTTAGCTGAACTTACTCCTCTGAATGATAATGAAGAGCGAGTTTCCATTAAAAATAAAATTCTTAAATACTATTTGTCATACTTTTTTTAAAAGTAATTTACCCAAGTGATAACCACTTTATAAACTTTATCAAATTATCCGAAATTAATTATATAAATTAAAGATGAAATTCAACTTATTCCTCAAAATATAATATTTAATTTTCCGTTATTACTCCATATAAGTAAATTATCGCATAAAAAAAGAGCACATCAGTGCTCTTTTTAGTCATTATATATTAGGGTATTTGATACCACTCCAATATACATTATTTATCATTATAGCTTTATCTGATAATGTAACTCCATCTAAAGCCCATTTCTTAAACTCTTCAAATCCAGTTCTATCTACAATATATCCAATATGCTCTTTACCACCTGGTGCATTTTTATCAATATATTGTTCAACATATTTATAAGTATTAACTATTATTTTAATTATACTTTCTTCATCAGCCCAAATTAAGAAGTCTTCAGCAAGTCTTGGATTCTTCTTACCTGTTCTACCCATAATGGCAAGTCTATAGTATTTTTCTTTACTTCTAGTCCATGCTCCTGTTGGACAGTTAATTACACATTCACCACATCCGATACATTTGCTATGATCTCTAACTGGCGTATAGTTTTCAGCATGTAATGCTGCTGTTGATTTCTTAGTACAAGCTCTAACACATGCACCACAAGATATACATTTACTTTCATCTAATTGTGGTTCAGTCATCCCAATAATACCGAAGTCATGCATTCTAACCTTCATACAATCGTTAGGACATCCTGTTAAAGCAACCTTAAAGTGTAAGTCATTTGGGAATATTGCTTTTTCTATTTTCTTAGCAAAGTTAGTTGTATTGTAATTAGCAAATGGACATACATTATTTCCTATACATGCACTTACATTTCTTGTACCAGCAGATGTATACCCTTTACCTGGTACTAATTGATTAATTTCTAATCCTTCAATGATTGGTTGAAGTAATTCATTAACCTTATCCATGTTTTTCATATCGATTCCTGGAACTTCAAATCCTTGTCTAGTAGTTAAATGAACTGTTCCATTACCATATGTTTCAGCAATTTCTTGAATTAAACCTAAATATTTAGCATTTAAGTGTCCACCTGGAACTCTTATTCTTGATGCTGTAAGACCTCTATGTTTTGTAACTCTAAAGGCATTCTTTTTTAGCTTTTTAGTATTGATATCCATTAATTACTTCCTCCTAATCAATTAAAGATTTTCCTACTGTATAGTTAAATACTGGTCCATCTAAACAAATATAAGTATCATCTATTTTACAGTGTCCACATTTACCTATTCCACAGCACATTTTTCTTTCTTGAGAAATCCAGATATTTTCTTCCTTTATTCCAAGCTTTAAGAATTCTAAAACAGTAAACTTCATCATCATTGGAGGTCCAACAACAACTACTTGTACATTATCCATATCTTTTATTTCTAATTCAGGAATATATTTAGTAACTAATCCTACTTTACCTTCATAACCTTCTTTAGCAGTATCAACTGTTAAAATAAGATTCATAGTCTTTTCCCATTCTTTCATGTCTTCTTTAAATAAAACATCTTCTGGTGACTTAAATCCTGTAATTAATGTCATGCTTGTACAATCATTTGTATTTTTAGAGAAGTATTCTACTATTCCTCTTACTGGTGAAAGACCTGTTCCTCCAGCAACTACTATTACTTCTTTGTTTTTATAGTTTTCTATATCAAAACCATTTCCATAAGGTCCTCTTAAGAATAACTTATCTCCTACATAGTTTTTAAATATTTCATTAGTAACTTTACCAACTCTTCTTATTGTTAAGTCAACATATCCTTCACCAATTCCACTTACAGATATTGGTGCTTCACCATACTTTGGAAGAGATACTTCAAAGAATTGACCTGGTTTAACATCTCCGTTAAAAGCCATTCTAAAAGTATATTCTATTGGAGTATGTTCAATTACTTCTAAAATTTCTGATCTAAATGGTATGTATTCATTCTTAGTCATTATTCTTCACCTCGTTCATAGCATCTTCTAACTTATTAATGATTGTAGAGAAACTGATGTATTCTGGACATATATCATCACATCTACCACATCCAACACACATATGATATCCCCACTTTTTCTTGTAGTCATATACTTTATGAAGAGTTTTAAATCTCATCTTTTGACCTTTTTCTTTTCTAAAGCTATGTCCACCAGCCATATCTGTATATCCATCCACATGACATGATGCCCATACTCTTCTTCTTTCACCAGCATTTTTATTATCTTTATAAGTTATATCTTGCATAGTGAAGCATGTACATGTTGGACAGACAAAGTTACATCTACCACAAGTTATACATCTTTCATTATATTCATTCCACATTGTAGATTTCATAACTTCTAAACCTAAATTTTCTGGAATATTAACTTTAACTGGATTTTCTGTAACGAAATCAGGAGTAACTTCCTTTTCTTCTTTTTCTACATAATCTAAAATAGCTGCAATTTCCTCATCCTTAACATCTAAGTACACATCTTGTCCATCAACCTTGATATAAGCATTGTATTCATCAGTTTTATTAGATCCCATGCTTACACAGAAACAATTTTCAAAACTGTTTTCACAACCAATTAAGATAAACTTTGCATTTTCTCTCATCTTTTTATAGTAGATATCTTCAAAGCCATTTCTTAAGTATATATCATCTATTCTCTTTACAGAATGAATTTCACAACTTCTTAAGAATACTAACGCTGGTCTCTCATCTACTTCTGCTTCTTTACATTCATCATCATTAAAGAAGAATAAGGTTTGTCTTGTAGGTAAAATTGTTTCTTTATATGAATAACTTGATTTTTTATCAAATTCAATTTCTTCTATTGTAGAAACTTCTCCATATCTTACTCTATCAGTATCAGAAAAAGTTCCTGCACCTTCAAAAACTTTTGGAGCATAGATTCTATATGTTTTCTTTAACTCTTTTAAAGCTAAATTCATATTTTCTAAGTTAAGTTTATATCCCATGTAAAACACCTCTTAGCTTATTTTTTCTTTTTCTTGTTAATACATTAACAAGTCGATGTTTAAATTATATTTTTTTTACAAAAAAAAAGATGTGACATTTATCACATCATTTAAATTTTCTTAATTATCTTTGAAGAATCTAACTAATTTTTCTCTATCAGGAACTATAATTCTTTTATTTTTATTTATGATTAAACCTTCATTATTTAAAATTTTTAAAGCTCTTGAAATTGTTTCCCTTGGGGCCCCAAACATATCAGCTAAATATGTAATCGTTATGTTTAAATCAATCAATGTACCCTCTTCTATTTCTATTCCATAATCTCTCGATAATTTCCATAACTTTGCTGCAACTCTCTTTTCAACCTTTATAGGAATTGAATTTTTTCCTTGTCTATATAATCTTCTTACTTTCATTGCTAATGAATTAATTATTATTTTAGAAAGTTCAAAATCCTCTTTCATAATATCTAAAAATTTTATTCTATCAAAACATAAGATTTCTGCTTTTTCAAAAGCTTCACAATTAATAGAAGCTGGTAAATCATCAATTATTACTTCATTAATTACTGTATCTTTACCTAAAATAAAAATAACTTTTTTTTGTGCTGATTCACTTTGTTTATATAATGCAACCTTGCCACTTTTAACTATATAAATACTCTTTATTATTTCCTTATCTCTAAAAAGATGCTCCCCTTTTTTTAATTGCCTTACAAAACAAATTTCATTTAACTTATGTATTGTATTATTATTTATATGAGAGAATAATGAAATTTCATTTAATTTTAAACTATTCTTACTCAAACTTTTATCTCCTCGTATTATTATTGTGAATATTATATCACAACTTTTATAAAAAGCATTTTTAAATTCAATAGAATATTTCTATATATAAATATATATTTATATTAATTTTAATATAAACACTCCTATTATCATATAAATTATGTAATTATATGAATCTTTTAACTTTAAAATTACCATATATAGTATTATAAATTTTATCGCTCAAATTTCTAAGTTAAATCAAATATGTAAATTCTTTTTAGGATAATATTATTTTTTACACTTATTTCATAAATTATTTTAAGATATCTTTTTCTGATTATCTAAAAAAAAGCCCTAGCTTCCGCTAGGACCTTATATATTATTATTGATTATTTAGCTTTCTTTTCTTTTTTAGTTGGAGCTGCTTCAGCTTTAGCTTCATCTTTAGCATTTTCTCCATAGTAGCTAGTGATATACATTTCTTTTAATTCAGACATTAATGGATATCTTGGGTTAGCTCCTGTACATTGGTCATCAAATGCTTGCTCAACCATTTCATCTAATGTTTCGAAGAATTTAACTTCACTTACACCAGCATCTTTAATTGTCTTAGGCATATTTACTTTGTTTTGTAACTCGTCTATAGCCTTTAATAATAATTCAACTTTTTCAGCTTCAGTGTTTCCACCTAATCCTAAGTGATCTGCTATCTTAGCATATCTCCATGCTGCATTTGGATATTTGTATTGAGCAAATGCTGCTTGCTTAGTTGGAGCATCAGTAGCATTGAACTTAATAACTTCTTTCATAACTAAAGAGTTAGCCATACCGTGTGGTAAGTGGTGGAATGCACCTAGCTTATGAGCCATTGAGTGGTTAATTCCTAAGAATGCATTACTGAATGCCATACCTGCCATACAAGATGCATGAGCCATTTTTTCTCTTGCTTTAATGTTAGTTGTACCTTCATTATAAGCATCTGGTAAATACTTGAATACTAATCTGATTGCTTCTAAAGCTAATCCGTTAGTGTATTCAGAAGCCATTATTGAAACATAAGCTTCAATTGAGTGAACTAATACGTCGATACCAGCACAAGCTGTTAATCCCTTAGGAGAAGTCATCATTAACTCAGCGTCAACGATAGCCATATCTGGAGTTAGTTCGTAGTCAGCTAATGGATACTTAATTCCAGTTTCTTCGTCAGTGATAACTGCGAATGGAGTAACTTCTGATCCAGTACCAGCTGAAGTTGCTATTGAAACCATCATAGCTTTTTGACCCATAGTTGGGAATCTGTATATTCTCTTTCTTATATCCATGAATGTCATAGCTAAATCGTGGAAGTTAACTTCTGGATGTTCGTACATAACCCACATAATCTTAGCAGCATCCATAGCTGATCCACCACCAAGTGAAATTATAACGTCTGGTTGGAAGCTAGTCATTTCAGCAGCACCAGCTCTAGCACATCTTAATGTTGGATCTGGTTCAACATCTGAGAATATTTTGTATTGGATTCCTTGTGATTCTAAAACTTCTGTAACTTTGTTAGTGTATCCCATTTCGAATAATACTTTATCTGTTACGATGAATGCTTTCTTTTTACCCATGTCACCTAATTCAGCTAAAGCTACTGGTAAACAACCGTATTTGAAGTAAGTTTTTTCTGGAACTCTAAACCAAAGCATATTTTCTCTCCTTTCAGCAATGCTCTTAACGTTAATTAAGTGCTTAGGACCAACGTTTTCTGAAACTGAGTTTCCTCCCCATGATCCACAACCTAATGTTAATGATGGTGCTAATTTGAAGTTAAATAAGTCTCCGATAGCCCCTTGAGCTGCTGGCATGTTTATTAATGTTCTTGCAGTTTTCATTCTTTCACCGAATGTTAATACTCTATCTCTATTCTTAACTTGATCAGTATATAAAACTGAAGTATGACCCATACCACCTAATTCTATTAATCTATCAGCTTTATCTAAAGCTTCTTCAAATGATTTAGCTTTGTACATAGCTAATACTGGAGATAATTTTTCGTGTGAGAATGGTTCTTCTAATTCAACTGAAGTAACTTCACCAACTAAAACTTTAGCTGTTTCTGGAACGTTAACTCCTGCCATCTTAGCTATCTTATAAGCAGATTGACCAACCATGTCAGCATTTAATCCACCTTTTTCATTTAAGATGATATTTCTAACTTTATCTATTTCTTCACCTTTAAGGATATAAGCTCCTCTTTCAGCTAATTCTCTCTTAACTTCATCATAAACTTGTTCTAAAACAACGATTGATTGTTCTGATGCACAGATAACACCGTTATCAAATGTCTTAGAAAGTAATATTGAGTTTACAGCCATTTTAATGTGAGCTGTTTCATCAATGATTGCTGGAGTATTACCTGCTCCAACCCCTAAAGCTGGTCTTCCTGATGAGTAAGCAGCCTTAACCATTGCTGGACCACCTGTAGCTAGGATTATATCTGATTCTCTCATAACATTTTGTGATAATTCAACTGATGGTTGATCTATCCATCCGATTATTCCTTCTGGAGCTCCTGCTTTAACTGCAGCTTCTAAAACTATTCTAGCAGCTTCAATTGTTGCATTCTTAGCTCTTGGGTGTGGAGAGATTATTATAGCATTTCTAGTCTTTAAAGCTATTAAACACTTGAATATTGCTGTTGATGTTGGATTTGTTGTAGGAACGATAGCAGCTATAACACCAATTGGTTCTGCTACTTTAGTAATTCCACTTGTCTTATCTTCTTCTAAAACTCCACAAGTTTTCATATCCTTATATTGGTTATATATATATTCAGCAGCAAAGTTGTTCTTTACAACTTTATCTTCAACTATTCCCATTCCAGTTTCTTCTACAGCTAATTTAGCTAACTTAATTCTGTTGTGGTTAGCTGCTAAAGCTGCTTGTCTGAAGATTTCGTCTACTTGTTCTTGAGTGTAAGTAGCGAATTTCTTTTGTGCTTCTCTTAATTGTTTAATTCTTGCTGTTAATTCTTGAGCGTTTGTAACTTTCATGTATTACATCCTCCTAAATAATCAATATTTATAATAATTTTAAATTGATATCTTATCTTTTGGGCTTTGTT
This sequence comes from Clostridium sp. RTP31139st1_H3_RTP31139_211217, assembly GCF_040227035.1. Taxonomy (NCBI): domain Bacteria; kingdom Bacillati; phylum Bacillota; class Clostridia; order Eubacteriales; family Clostridiaceae; genus Clostridium; species Clostridium sp. RTP31139st1_H3_RTP31139_211217. Next base: position 20,342 of record NZ_JBCOAB010000014.1, on the reverse strand, counting down.
AAGTTTTTGTTTTGATTGTTAATTCTTTAACTTGTCCACACCCTTATTGTACTCGTTTGTTTATTTTTTGTCAAACTTTTTTTATATATTTTTTTTATTTTATTTTCACTGTATAATTAGCACTACTATAAACCCCTTATTTTTCAACAATGATAACATTTTCAACTATCCAGTAATTTTTTTGACATTTTTCACTCTGTTTTTATAAATATTTTTTTAATATTACTTTAGCAATATTTTTTTGTACTTCCAACATAATCCTTAAGTTTCGTTATATTAATAACAAAGTCTTTATTTAATTGATTTACTTTTTTAATATTTGTATTTGCTAATTGTTTTATTCTATTTATACATATACAAAAAAAGGGACTATATACCTTAAATAAGTATATAGTCCCTTCAAATATATTTTTATGCTAAAGAAGTTAATAAACTTCTATCACTTAATTCTTCTATAGCATTAGCTTTACCGAACATCTCCATAAGCTTTTCAGTTGTTAAGTTTTTCTTTTCTTTTCCACTAACATCTACAATCACTTTACCAGCATGCATCATTAGTAATCTGTTACCACACTCTAAAGCATGCTTCATATTATGAGTAACCATCAATGTAGTAATTTCCTTTTCTTTAACTACATTTTTAGTAATCTCCATTATTTTTGCTGATGTCTTTGGATCTAATGCAGCTGTATGCTCATCTAATAATAGTAATTTAGGTTCAGACATAACTGCCATCATTAATGTTAAAGCCTGTCTTTGACCTCCTGATAATAGTGTAACTTTGTTATAAAGCTTATTCTCTAATCCTAAATCAAGCTTAGTTAATAACTCCTTATAATACTCTATTCTCTTTTTATTTATCCCAAAAGAAAGTCCATATTTTTTTCCTTTATTATCAGCTAAAGCTAAATTTTCTAGTATAGTCATATTTGGTGATACTCCAAAGGAAGGATTTTGATAAACCCTACCTATATATTTTGCTCTTTTAAATTCTTCCTTATAAGAAACATCTTTACCATCTAATACTATTAATCCAGAATCAATATTAATATTACCACTTATTAAATTTAACAATGTTGATTTTCCTGCTCCATTTGAACCAATAATAGTAATAAAGTCACCCTTATTTATATCAATACTAAAATTATCAAAAATTTTATTCTCATTTACGGTGTTAGGATTAAATACTTTGCATAACCCTTGAATCTTTAGCATCACCATCACCACCTTTATTACTCATTGATTTTACATCTCTATTTTTACGCTTAAATTTGAATACATTATTATTTGCCGCTAATGCTACAGCAACTAACACTGCTGTTAATATTTTTAAATCATTTGGATTTAGTTTCATCCATAAAGCAATTGCAATTACTAATTTATATATGATTGCTCCAAATATAGATAAGGTTGTAGCTTTTATAAATGATATCTTTCCAAAAATGGATACACCTATTATTACGGCTGCTAATCCCATTACAACAATTCCTGTTCCCATAGTTACATCTGCAAATCCTTGATGTTGAGCTGTTAATGCTCCTGCTAAAGCTACTAATCCATTGCTAATAGCAAGTCCTAAAACCTTAACTAAGTTTTTATTAACCCCTAATGAAGATACTACTTGTTCATTATCTCCTACTGCTGTCAATAAAAATCCAGCTTTTGTCTTCAAGAATAAATCTAAAATAATTTTAACTACAACAACTATAGCCAATATAATAAAAATTGAATTTACGGCTGTGCTTTTAAAAATATAATTTGTATTAAATAAAGGTATATTTGATTTTCCCATTATTCTTAAATTTACTGAATAAAGTCCCATCATAACAAGTATTCCAGACATTAAATTGCTTATTTTAAGCTTAACATGTAAAAATCCTGTTATAGAACCTGCAATTGCACCACCTATTGTAGCTATCAATATCGAAATCCATGGATTTACTCCATTAATCAAAAGAGCTGCCGATATTGAAGCTCCTAAAGGAAATGTACCATCTACTGAAAGGTCTGGGAAATCTAATATCTTATAAGTAATATAAACTCCCATTGCAACTAAGGCAAATAATAAACCTTGCTCTAATGCATTAATTACTACATCCACTAGTTAACCCCTCCAGTTACCTTTGTAGCCTTAGAATTAATATCATCTGGAACTGTAATATTTAATTTTTCAACCACATCAGTATTAATTGTTATACTCATATCACTTAAAGTAGATATTTCTATATCAATAGGAGCCTTACCATTTAAAATTTCGGCTGCTTTATATCCTGCTTCTTTTCCTAATTTAAAATAGTCTATACCAATTGAGCAAAGTCCACCTTTAGATACTCCCGCTTCTTCTCCACATAAAATAGGTATATTCTTATTTATACAAAGATTTCCTACTAAATCATATGCAGAAGCAACTGTATTATCAGTTGGTGCATATAATGCATCTATTGAACCTAATGCTGCACTTAAATTTTGATTTATTTCATTTACTGTAGTAACAGATATTTCTTTAATATCTATATTTCTTTTCTCAGCCTCTTTTTTTAACTCTTGTACTTGTGCTAAAGAATTAGCTTCTGATGAATTATAAATAACACCTAATGTTTTTATGTCTGGAACTAATTCTGTTAATAAATCTAATTGCTCTTCCATTGAAACCATATCTGATGTACCTGTGACATTAGTTCCTGAACTTTCCCAAGAATTTGCTACTCCAGCATCAATTGGATCAGTAACTGCTGTAAATACTATAGGTATATCCTTTGTTGCATTATATGATGCTTGCAAACTTGATGTTGCTATAGCAAATATCATATCTACTTTAGATGTAACAAATTGATCTGAAATAGTTTTTGCAATAGCCATATCCCCTTGCGCATTTTGGTAATCAATCTTTAAATTCTTTCCTTCTTCAAACCCTTTCTCTTTTAAGCCCTCTATGAACCCTTGTCTTGATGCATCTAATGCATCATGTTGTACTAACTGATTAACTCCAATAGTATATGTCTTTCCATCACTTTCAACATTTTCACTTGATTCAGTTGTACTTCCTTCCTTTTCTTCCGTATTAGCGTTTGAACAAGACATTAATCCTGTCATCACTAAAAGGCCACTTAAAATTAGAGCTAACTTTTTCTTTCCTACCATCTTTCCATCCTCCTAAAACTTAAAATAACCTAACTTGTCCTACTTACCTACTTTCCCACCTCATATAATGATGAAATCCCATATGTATTTATTCTTATTCAATCATTATAGTAATTTTTTATACTTTTGTTACTAAAAGTTAAGTTATTTTATTAATTTGATATTTTTATATTATCATGTTTTGAATATAATGTAAATAATATTATTTAATTCCATTTGTTGTTTTTATTTCTATCCCTTATTGCTTCAATAAAAAAAAACTGTATTAAAACTAATTTATTAGCTTTAATACAGTTCTTTATTTTTTATTCAGGTATAGCTCTATGACCAATTCCAATCACCACTTCATCTAAGTGCAACAGACCAACACTTAAAAATATACAAACACTTAAATGTTGTCCTCTTCTAGCTATACCAACCTTACCTCCAACATTTTGACCGCTAGCTCTTTCTTTTACTTGCATTAACGCATCTCTAGTTGCTCCAATTACTCCACCTTCATGTAAATGCTCTTCTCTTATTACTCCACTTCTTTTGGCTGCAACTATAGTTCTTTCTAAAATCTTTGTAGTTGATTCATTTATATTCCCACCAATGTTTACAGCAGTTACTAAAGTTCCTAATCTTTTATATTTTTCTTTTAACTTCTCTTCTTCTTCCCTAGTCGAAATTGCCATCTGTGTAGCAATCTTTGCAACTTCCATACTTGAACTAAAATTCATACCAATACCTTCTCCCATACTCCATACTCTTCAAATAAATAAATATAATACACTACTTGATATCATTAGTAGGCGTAAAATTACCTAACCAAATTAAAATTATGTCTAATTAATGAAACTCTGCCTTCTTTGGTCGGCTGAGTAAGTTCGCCTGACCAAATTAAAATTTGGAGGCTTACTTATGTAAATTATACTTTGTTTCAAAGAAATTAACCATTCTTTTTAGTGATGAAATAAGTACTACTTCTTCTTCTTGTGGAAGCTCTTCCATTATGCTCTTTATCATATCATCATGGAATTGTTTATGACTTTTAAAAGCTTCTTCTCCTTTACCTGTTAATTTTATTAAAACAACTCTTCTATCTTCTTCTATTCTTCTTCTTTCTACATACTCTTTTTTTATTAATCTATTTATTGCTGTTGTTAATGTTCCAACAGTAATCTCTAAATCTCTAGCAACTTCAGTCATTGTCATTTCCCTATCACATCCAATTGCTTCAATTATGTGCATTTCTGTAACCGATAAATCACTAAACTCTCCAGCCTTAAGAACAGATCCTTCAATCTTTAATATGTCATTAAATAAGTCTACTAACAGGCTATTTAATACATCTTCAGCTTCATTTCGTATCATTTGTTTCACTCTCCCAAAAAAAATTAAAAATATACTATTATTATAAAATAGATTATGCAAATTAAGCCAGTATTATTTGAAATTATTTATCAACTAATATATATAATTATATAGAAAAAGAGAATGCTTTTTAACAGCATTCCCCCAAAATCCATTATATATTGTTTATCCACAACACTTTTTATATTTTTTCCCACTACCACAAATACAAGGGTCATTTCTTCCAATCTTAACAACATTGACAACTCTTGATTGAAGTTTTGCTATTTCATCTTCAGTGTATCCCTTTAATGACCATCTTCTTATGCTCTTAGCAAATAACTCTAATTCATATATAAATATCTTTCTTTCCTCATCAGATTGAATTTCATATGCTTGAAGGAAAATATCTATAGCTTCTTCTTTTGCAACTTCATTCTTTATAGCAACTATAAATCCATCCATTTCCTCTCTTAAGATATTCTTATCTATTACAAATAACTCACCAAGAACTTTTTCTAATTTATTTCCTTGCTTATTTTCTTCAACAAAGTCAATTTTACCAGCTTTAATTAATGACTTTTTATCAAATTTATAATAATCATTTTTAGCATCTTTTTGAAGCTTCATTATATTATCTACATCTTCAACGTCTATATGACAAATCATATCTCCATCTATAACATAATCATATCCTAATTCTTCACCATTTGCTATTAATCCGTTTAAATATGAAACTTCAAAAGTTTTCCCAAAGATATTCTCTAAATTAGATTTTATTAAATCAAAGCTACATACTCCATAATAGTAAACCATTCCTGCAATAGCCTTAGTTACTTCTTCATTTAATCTAACTTTTTCCTTAAGCTCTTTATTAATTTGCTTAGAAATAACTTCTTTTAATTCTTCTGGCATTACTACAAAGGCTTCTTCTTCCTTAATACCTGAAAAAGCTAATCCTCTATTTCTTAAGTAATTTATATAAATTAACTCATTACATTCATATTTTTTTAATCCGCTTACATTAAGTAATTCTTCTACGAATTTTAAAGTGCTTTCTTCCATTAATTCTAATGCAATACTAACCTTATTTAAAACAACCTCTTTAATTCTTTCAACAGCTTCTGCTTTTTTTAATGTTGTAATACCTCTTACTGAATATTTTTTAGCTATTTTAACTAATTCATCTTTAGTCATCTTTTCTAAAAATGAATTTAATGTGCAATCTTCATCTAGGCTTTTCCACATTTTTTCGGCATTCTTAAAGTCTGCCTTCGTTATTTCCTCTTGAAGTTTATTTTTATCTTCCATTAAATTAAGTCACCCCGTATTCTATTTTTGCAAAAAAATCACTTATTCTATTATATATTTTTTTTTGTTTTAGTCAAAATTATTTTTTACCAATACCAAACTTATGTACTATATTTTATTTTAAATATAAAAAGTAGCAAATTAATATTTAAAACTACCACGTAATTTTAAAGTTAATTTGCTACTAAATATAAATAAAGATATTTCCAAATTTAATTATGCTAAACACATTATTTATTTCTCTTATATATTGTAACTCCATCTTTTATGGTTTCTAATATTTTTATATCTTTTAAATGCTCAATAGGAACTTCTAATGGATTTTTATCTAAAATTACAAAATCAGCATTTTTGCCAACTTTAATACTTCCTTTTTTATCTTCTTCAAAATATTGGTATGCTGCATTTATAGTAACTGCTTTTAATGCTTCTATTACACTTATTCTTTCATTTTCTCCTAATAAAACTCCACTTTTTGTTTTTCTATTAACTGCACAATGTATAGTTTCCATCATATTTGGTTCAATAACTGGTGAATCTTGATGGAATGTAAAAGTAATACCATTTTCTAAGGCAGAAGCAGTTGGACTGATTTTTGATGCTCTTTCAAATCCAAAATTATTAATGTGAACATCTCCCCAGTGATATACATGTGCCACAAAGAATGATGGTATGATACCTAACTTTTTAACATCTTCTAATTGCTCTATTCTAAGCAATTGTGAATGAATCATAACTGGTCTTAAACTTTTTACATCATATCCATCTTCTTGTACCTTTTTAATAGCATCTATAAATTGTTGAGCAGCTGCATCTCCATTACAATGCGCTAGTATTTGTACATTATTTTTTGTTGCTTCTTTTATAGCATTATAAACATCTTCATATTTCATTGTGCCATAACCATAATATGTATCTTCTCCTAAATAAGGTGTAAGCATCCATGCAGTACGTGCTTGTGGTGATCCATCTAAAAATATCTTATATCCGCCCAACTTAAAATTTTTGTTATATTTCATTATTGAATCTTTAAATTTAGAAAATAATTTTTCCGCTGAAGAAACTTCTGAATAACCAACTAAATCTACTTTCAACATATTATTATTTATTAAAGCCTCATATAATGAAATCATTTGAGAAACCATCATTCCCTCTTGAACTGTTGCTATTCCATGAGATAAATATTTTTCTTGTACTTGAATATATGCATTAAATAATTCATTTGCATCTGGCATTGCAGCTTCTTTCATATATTTCATAAATGCTGTTTCTTCCATATATCCAGTCAACTTATTATCCTTTTTACCTATTAATCCACCTTCAGGAGATACAGTATCTACAGTTACACCTAGTAACTCTAACGCCTTAGAATTAAACACTCCTGCATGGCCTGATTTATGTTGAATAACAATTGGAACTTTAGTACTTACTTTATCTAAATCTTCACAAGTTGGATGAGCTTTTTCTACAAAATTATTATGGTCATATCCTTTACCTATAACCCATTTATTTTCTTGCAAATTATCACTTTTAACAAAATCACTTAACTTTTCTAATACCTCGTCTATTGAAACTGCTTCTTCTAATGGTACTTGTAAAAGAGCACTTGCTGCACCTGAAAAGTGACTATGCGGATCTAAAAATGCTGGTATTAATGTTTTACCCTCCAAATTTATCTTTTCAACTTCAGAATACTTTTTTATTATATCTTCATAATTTCCTATTTCATTTATTTTTCCATTTTCTATAAAAACTGATTCTACACTTTCATTTCCTTCAAGTGTGATTATCCTCCCATTATAAAATACCTTTTTCATACACTTATACCTCCTATTAAATAATAAGCAAGGGCACTAAAAGAAAACTCTTTTAGCACCCTTGCTCATATCAATAAAACAATTATAACCTTTTATATCAACTTTTACAATATTTAAACTTTTTATTTTATAAACATAAATTTATACTCATAATATTATATTAATATTTTTATTCTTCATTACTAAATAATCCAGCACCTTTTATAATCTCCTGCTCTGCAAATAGGCTATTAACAGCTACTTTATAATCTATTGCCTTTTGTGCTTTTTTTATTTTCTTATAATATTTTTTATTATTAGTAAATATATGAGACATATAACCCCATAGTTCTTTCATTCTATACATTGCATTTTTATCTTCTTTTAAAAGAATTGTATAATTTTCAAAAATCTCATCATGGAATTGCTTTAAAATTTCTTTAGTAATAAATTTATTTTCCTTAATTTCATCGATTAAACCAGGATTAGCTAATATTCCTCTTCCAATCATTATTTTATCTACCTGCGGAAATTCTTTTACTATTTTATTATAATTATCAACTGTAAAAATATCTCCATTATAACAAATTGAATGTTTACTTAACTTTAATGATTCTTTGAAAATTTCTAGGTTTGGTGTATTACCATAAAAATCTTCTCTTGTTCTAGGATGAATTATTAATTCTTCAAGAGGATACTTATTATAAATTTCTATTAACTTATAAAATTCATCTGCTCTTTCTTTTCCTAATCTAGTTTTTATTGATATTTTCATATCATTAATTTTATATATCTCATCTAAAAATCTATCTAATTCTTCTGGATAAGCTAAAAATCCTGACCCTCTTTTTTTAGAAACAACAGTCCCTGCAGGGCAACCTAAGTTTAAATTAATTTCTTCGTATCCTAATTGTTTAAGCTTATTAGCAGTTAATACAAATCCTTCTGCATTATTGGTTAATATTTGTGGAACTATATTTAAACCCTCATTATTTTCTGGTAGCATATCTCTTAACTCTTTAGTTTTAAGACTCAAGCTTTCATTAGGTACAATGAATGGTGTAAAGTATTTATCTATATTGTGAAAGTATTTTTCGTAAGCATTTCTATATATATGCCCTGTTATTCCTTCCATTGGTGCTAAATAATATTTCATGTAATTACTCCTCGTTTGTAAATATTCTAAAACACATTATATCAGCCAAAGCTTTTATAATCCATAGTAGAAAATAAAAGCTAATTTAAATTACTATATTAAATTTATTGTATTGTACATTCTTTTAAACCATGATAGAATAAATTCACTTAATATTTGATTATCAAATTATTTTATTATACAAAGGAGAATTAACAATGAAGAAAAAGAAAATTATTGGAATAGCTATAAGTTCTATTTTAGTTATTCTTATTCTAGGATTAAGCTTTGTAGGAAATTATTTTTATAATTTGGCTTTAAATCCTGATACCCCTAAAGATATTGTTTTTGGAACACCAGAAGAGGCAGAAGCAACAAGTGGACAAGTGTTAGATAGTGATATTCAATGGCTACTTACTGAATCTAATTATACCGATGAAACTCTAACTTCTTTTGATAACCTAAATTTACATGCTTATAAGGTTTTAAATCAAAATGACTCAAACAAATGGGTTATTACTGTTCATGGTTATACAAGTGAAGGTATTAATATGAGTTCTTATGCCAAAAATTATTATGACATGGGTTATAATGTTTTAATACCTGATTTAAGATCACATGGCTTAAGTGAAGGTGATTATATCGGTATGGGATGGGATGATAGATTAGATATTATCGATTGGATAAATACAATATTAGAATATAATCCTAATGCTGAAATTGTATTACATGGTGTTTCTATGGGTGCAGCTACTGTATCTATGGTATCTGGTGAAGATTTACCTTCTAATGTAAAAGCAATTGTTGCTGACTGTGGATATACTTCTGTTTGGGATGAATTTGCTTATCAACTAGATGATTTATTTTCTCTACCTGAATTTCCAATACTTAATGTATCATCTTTAGTTGCTAAAGTGAGGGCTGGTTATTTCTTAGGTGAAGCTTCCACTTTAAAGCAAGTTGCAAAATCTAAGACTCCAATTTTATTTATTCATGGTGATGAAGATGATTTTGTTCCTTATTATATGATGGAAGAATTATATAATGCTACAAGCTCTGAAAAGGAAATGTTAACAATAAAAAATGCTGGACATGCTAAAGCTTCAGAGGTTGATCCCGAAACATATTGGACAACAGTCTCTAACTTCACTAGCAAATATATAACACAATAATTTATCTTTAAAGTGTAATAACGAAAAAAGAAATATTATCTTTTCTGGAATTTATGAAATCTCACCTTGAATTTCAATATTTCCTTCAATAATAATATTTCTTTTTTTCTATATACACATAGAGAACTAAATTGCATCTAGAACTATAATACTACTATTTTCAGTAAAAAAAAGCACTTCTTCATATACTCCAAAATAAATACTTTTCCTTCATAATTTTAATAATAACATTCTCCGCTACAACCATTCTTAAATAGCTTATCTTTTATATCTTTCTCAAATTCTTCATAATCGATATTTTCAAGCATACTAATAGCCTTTTTTAAGCCAATAATATCTTTCTCCATATCATCAATATACTTACCTCTTCCAACAACCTTAAGATGAGTAACCCCTGCTTCTTTTAATTTTTTTAATTTACAAATTCCACACCCTGTACTCCCTAAAGTATATCTTTCTTCATTCTCATCTTCAAAATAAAGAATTTCCTTCTCTAATTCGTCATAATAAAGTTCAAGCTTTTTATCAACCTCTGGAAAATTATTAACCAATCTATTTATTTTTACTAAATCATATGGCATTTTGCATAAATGAGCTAGTTCATCACAATGCAAAGAACTGCAAAAAGCTCCACTATAATGACACATTTCATTTAATATAAATGCTTCATATTGTAAATTTTTTACTGTATTATTTTTTATACATGCTTTCATATCTTCTATTGTATTCTTTCTATGAAAAACATACCTAGATATATTAAGTTTATTAAAGAACTCTATAGAAAGACTATTTATTTCAGCAGTTTCACCACTTAAATGTATTTTACATTTTATATTTTTTTCTTTTAAATATAATATAAGTGCAATATCTGCAATTATAAATTCATCAAATCCAATTTCTATTAAATCTTGCATTATATAAGATATTATTTCATATTGTTCTTCTAAATAATATAAATAATTAAATGTAATACTTACTGGAACCTTATAAACATCTACCATTCTTTTTAATATCTTCATATCTTCTAATGAATTTATTTGAATGTTATAATAAAGCACTTCTCTTCTATTTAAAGGAAATAAGCTACCATATTTTTTATTCCACTCATAAGGCACATATCCACAAAATACTTCATCTGCTCCTGCTTTAACTAATCTAATATAATCATCAATACTTCCCATTCCAGCTACTATCTTCATGTTATTTTCCTCTTTTACTTTAAATAAAGTTTAATAAAATTCTATCTATTCCTTCATTTATATATTGTTCTAATTTTTTTGAATCGTGTAATAAAGTATCGTCAAATGAAAATAGTGAATTATATTTTCCAACCATTTTTAAGTGCTTTGGATATGAAAATATATAATCCTTACAATACATTGGACATCCCATTACAAGCTTTTGCCTTCCTCTATTCATCCTTGTACATTTTGCATATAATGTACAATATTGTGATGTATTAGTAACATAAAAAGGCATATGTAAAGTATGATTTCCTTTTGCTATATTAAGTTTGTACCCACAGCTTTCATACTCAAATCTATTTATATTATTATCTTTTAAAAATTCACTAAATATCTTACTATTAAGACTATTATCACCTATTAATGCCTTGTTTTCATTATATCCATTTTTATAAATATATCTAGGATCCTTTTTTCTTTTATTTAACAAAACACCTAAACATAAAGTCAAATAATCTTGTTTATTTTCTACTACCTTTAACATTCCCCAATCATTTATTACTATTTCTATTTTTTTATTATTTTCATTACACCAATTATATATTTCATTTATTATAGATTTTATTTTATCAATATAACACTCTCTAACATATGTAAAGCAAATTGTTACTTCTAAGCCCTCATTATTTGCCTTTTTTATTATATCTATAAGCATTCTTTTACTTGGAAATAAATTATGACAAAACTCATTTCCAACATAAATTCTTGATATATTTTTATACATAAGCTTATGCTTTTCTATAAAATTATCTTTTAAATAATTGCTCATAAATGTTTCTATGTCTTCATTTAAATATTTATTATATAGCTCATAATTATCTACATTAATGACTAATTCTACTGAATTTAAAATTCTATAATTAAAGCTATCATAATTTAAATTTGCCATCCACTCTTGCTTTTGACTTATATAATCTTCATAGAAATCATAATCTTTTTCTGATGGATATCCTACCATCTCATTAGAAAAATCATTATCATCACTATATGCCTTCAATCTAATATATCGAGTATAATTGTTAAAAGCATTTCTCACATTTTGTAAATAAATTTCATCTTTAATAGAAAAAACATAAGTTACATAAAACTCATGCTTTCCCTTATTTATCAAATTATATTTTTCTATAGTTATTTCTTTATATCTATTTTCATCAAATACATAAAATATAACCTTTAATTCATTTATTTCCTTTACCTCTTGTGCTAATCTTATAGTTAACCTTTCAGGAGATATTTTCATTATTCTTACTTCTTTACTATTCAATAAACAGGTTATTAACCCTGATGGTAATAATTCTACTTCTTCTCTTTCCAAAATTTATTTCCTCACAATATCAATTACTACATATTCACAATGTTTTTCTGTTCTTAATGGATATCCCCAACCTGCTATTCCACAAGATACTATTATATCCATATCATCTTTTTTTTCATATCCATATTCCATTTCATTAATGTTAAACAACTCCATTAATCGTCCTAGTGGCCATATTTGACCATAATGTGTATGTCCAGAAAGCATTAAATCATATCCATTTTCACTATTTTCTTTTAATTCACAAGGCTCATGATCAACTATTATTTTATAATAATCATCACTAACTTCTTTTGATAGCTCTTGTGATGATTTTCTAGTTTCATCTACATAAGATCTATCTTTTCTTCCTATTATACATAGTTCATCATTTATTTCATATATATCATCTGCAAGTATTTTTATTCCTGAATTTATTATTGCTTCCTCTAACTCTTCTTCAGTATAATTAGGATCTACTGTATATGTAGATTTATCATGATTTCCATATACGTAATATACACCATAATTACTTTTAATAGTTGATAATATTTTAAATGCATCTTGCATTTGTTTTAAAGTCGTACTTTCATCTACAATATCTCCACCTAATATTACTACATCTGCATTAGTTTTTGATATTTTATCACAGTATTTTTGCAATGTCTCATTATCCATAGTAGTACCAAAATGAAGGTCTGATATAAAATCCACTCTATAGCCTTCACTCCTAATATTTTTATTTGTATACACAGTATAATCTTTTTCAATTATATTATTAACATTTATATATCCATAAACAATTAAAATTGCTGTTAATGATAATGGTATAATTCCACTTCTATAAATTACTTTAATGAAACTATTATTAGTAAATTCCTTTACAATAAAATAAACTAATTCAACTGCCCATGCAATTATAACAATATGAAATACTACAACTGCCCATGTTCCCCAAACTTTTAATGCTGGTATCATTATAATTAAGGTTAAAACTAAACTTATAATTTTTTGTTGCTTAACTTTTTTGCTCTTCATAAGCAAACCTAAAATTCTTCTAATAAAAAAATACATATATATTCCTAAAGGAATCATAAATATTAATGGTAGTACAATATAGAAAAACACCTTTTACTCCCTCTTTCTATCTAATGCTTCTTACCTAATATTTCTTTTTCTAGATAAAGTTCATTAATTTCTGTCATCTTTTCTTTATCAAGCCAATGCTTACTACACCCCGAATAATCTAATAAAACACATTGTGGAATAAAACCTAATCGTAATGCCTTCCAACCTCCAGACATCAAGTTAGGTATACATGCTATTCCTATAATTCCTATTTTATTTTTATCTTTTACATCTATTTTATTTATTATTGTTTCATGAGGTATTATACATACATCTATATATCTATTTTCCATCAAATTATTTAATTTATTAATATTACAATTTGCACTACATCTTTTGCATCTTAATCCATATTCGCCTTCAACTGCTTTACATTTACTTTTTACCTGTCTCATACATCCTGGAGCAAATATTTTCTTATCTTTACATTGTAAAAACTGCTCGCTATATACTTCATTCATTATTTGTGAAGATACCATATTAAAATAATACTGTACCTTCCCCTTAGTGCAATAAATTAAATCTTCTCTATTTTTATATTTATTTTTTGCTTTTTTCAAAAAAATATCAAGTTGCTTTATATATAATCCAATTGTTCCATCACAAATATTACACATACTTTCAGCAATGCTTAAAGACTGCTTAAAAAACTTTCTCTTATATTCTTCATCCTTAACTTTAAGAAAATCTCCCCATACTTTCATTCGGTAAACTTCTTCCTTAAAATCTCCACTAGCTCCCATCCAATTTATAAGGATATTAATATCATAATTATCATTTTCGCTGACTTCTTTCATTAAAATATTACTTATTAAATATCCTCTTATTTTATCTATATTTCTATTTAAACTTTTGCCTTCTCTTAATTTATTAAATATTTTAAATAAACGTAAAGTTCCCTTATTTATTTTTTTAATATATTTTCTATAGTCCTTTAACATAGCCCCTATCATTAAAAACTCTATAGCATATTCATCTTTTGTTCTTAAATCCTCAATATTATTTTTTACAACATATATCATAAATTCTTCTATTTGTATTTTTCCATAATCAAATAATAAATTTTTTATTCTATTGCTTACTGCTTTGAGTTTTTCATAATATGCATTGGAGTTTACACTTTTTCCTTTTAAATTATAAGTCAAAATATCCATATTACTTCCCCCATTACTCGATTTTTACCTTATAAGAAAAAAATAATCATTTTCTTTCACAAGATAATATATTTTTTTAATTATATTAATTTTAATCTTATTTAAAAGAACAATAAAGCAATTTATGGAAATTTATAATTTTATTAATAAAATAATGCCAGGTAGTTTTCTCTCACTACCTGGCATAACCCAAATTACTATAAACACATTTCTAAAATTTTCTTAACATCCTCTTCATTTAATGGAACATATGCATATTCTAAAGCTCCATGCTTAACGGCACCTTTTGCCATTTCATCAAAATGAGTTTCATCAATATTAACTTCCTTTAAAGTCATTGGAATTCCGCAATCCTTAAAGAATTTTTCTGTTAAATCAATTCCTTCGTTAGCTAATTCAAACTTATTCTTATTAGAATCTAAATGCCATACATTTACTGCATAATCAACAAATTTATCTACAGTTTCATCGCTTAATATATATCTCATCCATCTAGGAGTTACAATTGCAAGTCCTACACCATGCGTAATATCATAAAATGCACTTAACTCATGCTCTATTGGATGACAAGTCCATGCTCCTGGTTTTCCTGATCCACAAAGGCCATTTAAAGCCATTGAACTAGCCCACATTAAATTTGCTCTTGCCTCATAATTTTTAGGATCTTTTAAAGCAATTGGACAATACTTAATACAAGTTTCTAATAACCCCTCTGAAAATTTATCTTGAACGAAAGCTCCTTTTGTCTTTTTAAAATAACTTTCAAAAATATGTGACATAATATCTGCTGTTCCTGCAGCTGTTTGAATTGCTGGTAATGTATATAAATATTCTGGATCTAAAATAGAAACCTGTGGCTTTAATTTATCACTTCCTGTACCAAGCTTTTCATTTGTATCCATTTTAGTAATAACCGCATTTCCATTCATTTCTGATCCTGTAGCTGCTAACGTTAAAATAGTTACTATAGGTAAAACTTTATTTATCTTTTCAGAATTCGTTACTAAATCCCAAGCATCTCCTTCATAAAAAGCACCTGCAGCTACAACCTTTGAACAATCTATAGTACTTCCTCCTCCAACAGCTAAGATAACATCAATGTTATTTTCTCTACACAGGTCAACCCCTCTTCTAACAGTTTCAATTCTAGGATTTGGTTCAATCTTATCAAGTTCAACTATATTACAATCTTTAAGTAACTCTTTTACTTTATCATATATTCCATTTTTCTTTATACTTCCTCCACCATAAGCAAGTAAAACATTTTTACCAAATCTATTTATTACTTCTGGTAATTTTTCGATTTGACCTTTTCCAAATAGCATTTCAGTATAAGCATTAAATTTAAAATTTTCCATAACTGACTCCTCTCATTTAACTTAAAATTTTATTAAACTCTTTTTTTACCATTCCTATTAATAGTCTAGTTATATTAATTATAACTGCAATATTTCCTAAAATATTTATTATCATCATTAATTCATTTGGAATAAAACTTAAAGCATTATTTCCAGTAAAAATTTCCTTTATAGATCCAACTAAATAAATAATCATTACTAATAAAATTATTAACGAAAATAATAATTTTATTAATTCCTCTACTAACTTTATATTTTCCCTCATACTTCCCCCTTAATCATTTGTTATTTATTAATATTATACCAACTTTTTCTATTATTATAAACTGAATTATAATCTTGCTATGGAGTCTTAACTCCACATTAAGCTAAGAATTCATTGCCTTATGGTGTGTGGCGGTTATTATCTCATACCTAAAAAGGTGAGAATATTACACCGGCTAACCATAAGATAAATATTGCTTAATCCAAATTTTAATTACTTGCAGAGACTTTCAATGAATATTATACTTATATTGGTAACATATTCTTTACTATGTTTTAATAAGAATTAATGTGATGAAAGGAATATCTATGAGAAAAAAAGATATATTAGAATTAAAAAAGCGTTTTAAAAAAGACCATTGTACTTTTACAAAAATGTGTGGTTGCTATGTTAATGGTGAAAAAAATGTACTTTTAAAATTTAGAGAAACATTTTTGAATTTAGAAGAAGATGATTATTTTAAATTTTTAGAAATTGCTAAAAAAGTTCTATCTGGAACTATTGGAAATAATATTTTAGAGCTTAACTTTGAACTTAATGAAGAACATATAAATGAAAAACAACTTTCTTTTATGAAACTAAAAAACAGTGGATTAAAAGATGATGCTTTACTTGATGAATTTTATAATTCAATTATAGAAAATTATGATTATACTGGTAACTTCTTAATTCTTTTATTCCATGATGCTTATGATGTAATTACAAAAACTAAAGATAATGCAAAACTAGATGAATCTGAAGAAGTATATGAATATATTTTATGTGCAATATGTCCCGTTGAACTATCAAAAGCTGGGCTAAGATACTTTGAAGAAGAAAATTCAATAAAATCACGTACAAGAGATTGGGTTGTAGAAGCACCAAGTAATGGTTTCGTATTCCCTGCTTTTATAAATCGTAGTACAGATGTTAATTCTGTAATGTATTATACTAAAAATGCAAAAGATACTCATCCTGAGTTAATGGAAAATGTTTTAGGTTGTCCTTCAAAACAAACTAATACAGAACAAAAAGAAGCCTTTAATGATATTGTTAGAGATGCTCTTGGTCCTGATGAAAAAAAAGCCGATCATTTCTTTATGGAAATCCAAGAAAGCTTAAATAATAAGATTGAAGAACATAATAGTATTTATGAAGATACTGATGAACCTATAGTATTAACTAACGATGTAGTTCAAGAAATCTTGGCATTAAGTGGTGTACCTGATGAAATTACAACTAAAATTGAAAAGTCATATTCAGAAAATTTTGGGGATACACCTCCTATAGCGGATATACTAATAGATAATAAAGCTCTTGCAGCTAAAGCCCAAAAGAAAAAAGAAGAAATGCTAGAAAAACAAGTGAAAATTCTTGAAAATAAACTTGAAAGGGTTACTCAAACTGCTTCAAGTAACTTTGAAAACAATGTAATTCCATCAGAGCTTGAATCTGAAGCGGCCATTGAATCAATTAATTATGAAGGTAATGAAGAAAACCCTAATGATAATATATCTACTGAAAATAATTTAGAAGAAATAACAAATTTTGAATCTAATGAGGATTTTAATGATACTTCCGAAATTAAAGAAGAAGTAAAATCAATAAATAGTGATACTATTTCTGAAAATGATATTGATTCTTCTTTAAATGCTGATATAGTGGTTAAAGTAAATCCTGAAAAAGTTGAACAAATAGAAACAAAAATAATTGATGGTAAAAAATATATCGTTATTCCTATTGATGATAATGAGCAAGCTAATGTTAATGGAATTGAAAAAACTTTATAAACTAGATTCTAAGCTAGGGACGTGTCATTGTTACCTTAAACCTAAATATGTAAAAGTGTTACAACGACTAGATAGTAAATAACTGTTAATATAAAAAATCCACAAAATTTATTGTGGATTTTTTTGCTTTTAATTGATATAAATTAATTTTCTTCACTAATATAAATCAAAATATTAATAATTTTTATTAACTTATGCTATACTTTAATGAATAAATATATTTTAAGGATGTTATTATGAAAAAGGATTCAAATAGAAATAATTTAATTCAAAAACAATTAAAAATAATAACTAAAAAAGAAGAAAAGTTACTAAAAGAACCTAATGATAATTATATAAAAAATAAAATATCTCCAATTAAAGATAAAATAGAAGGTATGGTTCCTGATAAATTACAATCAACTTTAGAATTAGCTTTTCAAAAAGGATTCAAGGTAGTATTTGATAAAGGTACTGCTGTTATAGAAAAAACTTATAATAAAGAAAATATTAATATGGAATATGATATTAATACTTATGCTGTTAATAAATATCCAACGAGAAAGAACTTAAGAAAAATAGATAAATCCACAAACAAGAAAACAATTTTCAATAAATCTTTAACTATTGTAGAAGGCTCTGCACTTGGTTTGCTTGGAATAGGCTTACCTGATATACCTATTTATATTGGAGTAATATTAAAATCAATATATGAAATTAGTTTAAGTTATGGATTTGATTATTCAACAGAAAGTGAAAAAGCATTTATTTTAAATATAATTTGTGCTACTGTTACTTCTGGTAAAGAAAGAAGTCATTACTTCGATAAAATTGATTTAATATCAGATGAAATAGATAACAATAAAAATCCTACTTATAATATAGAAGATATGCTAATTGAAACCTCTAATAAAATTTCCGTATATATGTTAACTTCAAAATTTATTCAAGGGCTTCCTATTGTAGGAGTAGTAGGTGGAGTTACTAACTTTCTAACATTACAAGATATTACTACAATAGCTAAACTAAAGTATAAAAAAAGATATTTAAGAAAATTATCTTTCTAAAAATAATAGCAAATAAAAAACTCTCCTCTTTATTCGAACATTATAAGTTAAACATTCATAAACTAAAATGTTTAGTAATTAAAAGAGAGAGATTTTATGGCATTTTATAATACTCTTAAAAACTTATATAATAAAATAATTTTTTCAAAATATATATTAACTCACAATTATAGACTTCCATCAAATTATAATGATACTTCTACTCAATTTGTAAATAATAGTAACTTATCTAGCAGTACTAAATATCTTATTTGGGTTGATACTAAAAATTTTCAGGTTAATATATTTTCTGGAGCTAAAAATAACTGGATCCTAGTAAAAAATTATATTTGTTCTATTGGAAAACCTTCTACTCCTACACCTTTAGGTACATTTAAAGTTGGTGCTAAAGGCTATTCTTTTGGGGAAAATCATGGATATGTTTGTTATTATTACACGCAATTTAAAGGTAATTATCTCTTCCACTCAATTATATATAACTTAGATAATACTGTTAGAGACGGGCGCCTTGGCTTTAAAATTAGTAATGGCTGTATTAGGCTTGCTAAAGTAAATGCTAAATGGATTTATGATAATATTCCGTATGGTACCACAGTTTATATAACTTAAATCTTCTTTTTTATCTATTAAAATAATTTAAAATTTAATTCATATCTATTGTATTTTTGATTAATAATAAAATTAAAGAGAGATTTTGATTTGTAGTAATTAATTGATTTTTTATTTCAATTGACTTTACATTTCAATAACTCTATACTGTTAATAATACTAATAATATTTAAGGAGATTTTTATATGTCAGTTTATTTTATAACTTACCATATGCAAAGCAACTCTCATCACCATGACCATGAACATGGAGAAAACTGTAATTGTGGAGGCGATCCTGATTACGATTTAGTTTGTGAAATTGAAACTTTAGGTAGATGGGCTCACTTTATGCCTACTAGCTACCTTGTACATACTTCTCTAAATGCAGATGAAATTTTAGAAAGACTTTCACCTAAGGTTGGTAGCAAAGATTTATTATTTGTTTCTAAAGTTGAATCTAAAAATATGGCTTCTTTAACTCCACAAGTTAAAGAATGGATTACTAATGTTGAAGGATAAATAAATAAGGAGCTGTCGCAATAGCGGGTAAAAAAATCCGCTAGCGATAGCTCTTTTTCTATATTTTCAAAAAAATAATTGTACA
>NZ_JBCOAB010000013.1:0-82348 GCF_040227035.1 Clostridium sp. RTP31139st1_H3_RTP31139_211217 | reverse complement strand
TGTCTTGGATACAAGACACCGTTAGAAGCATTTAACGAAGAACAAGCTAAGTGTTGCACTTAGCTTGACAATTCGTCATAAATAAAAATAACAGAATCCACTTGGTACTCTGTTATTTTTTATTTATATTATTAATATCCCTGATAAATTGCTACAGCTCTAACTAAACTAGCTTCACTTTGAACCTTTAAAGGTTGTGCAAACAATTGAATTTCTTCATTATATAAAAGCTTATTTAAATTAGTTAGATTTTCTAAAAGGAATATATCATTTTCAAACAATACATTATGAATTTCATAATTATCCCTATCTGGCGAAGGCATATCCATTCCTAACATCTTAATTTTCTTTTTTATTAAAAGTTCGGCTAACTCCCTACTTACTACTGGATGCTCAGTATAATACTCTTCTTTTCCATAAAAATTATCCCAACCAGTAAATAATAGAACTATATCATTTTCTTTAATATTTATATAATACTCATCCTTAACATCTATAATTTTCTCACCACGAACATCCAGTAATGCTACATTACCTATAAACCTTTCAATTGGATAATCTGATATATAACTTTTATTTTCTTGCATATGTAGCGGTGCATCAATATGTGTTCCTGCATGCATTTCTGTAGCTATAGAAATGCTATTATATCCATTTTCTATATAATCCTTTTCCTTTATTAAATTAACCTCTTTATCTCCCGGATAAACAGGCATTTCATTTTTTATTTCATGTGATAAATCAATGTACTTCATTTCTTCCCCACTTCTCCCTTTGATTGTAATAACCCCTTCTTTTGTTTATATTAACATATTTTACATTTAATTACAATAAACTTTCATTATTTCCTTATGTTTATATTTTAAACAAAAAGTCAGTTTTTATACTAACTTTAAATAAACACTTTAATTTGTTCCCGTAGTTCCAAATCCTCCACGATCACAATTACCAAAAGATTCAACCTCATCAAATTGAATTTCTGGCATTACTTCCATTATTCTAAACTGCCCTATTTTATCTCCAGTTCTTATCCATGTTCCATTATCGTGTTTTGCTTGTAAACAGTATACCGGCATATGCCATTGATCATTATCTCCAATATATGTGTCATCAACAACACCAACAGAATTAGTTTGTATTATACCCCAAGTTTTAAATGTTGAGCTTCTCGGTGCTAAATGTCCTTCCCATCCTTGTGGTAATTCTAAAGCAAATCCTAGTGGTACCATTGCTCTTTCATTTAGCGGCACAAATATATCCTTACTTGCATAAACATCTATCCAATTACCCTTACTAATTTTCTTTAATTTTGTTGCACCTTCAAAATATTTTATTCTTATTTTCATCTCTCGTATCTTCCTTTCATTTCTTATATGTAATTCTAACATAAAAAAGGATTGCAAGAAAAGTATAATATCTTTAAACTAATATCATACTAATCTACAATCCTTCTGTATTTTCTTTAATGATGTTTTATTTTATTTATGACTATAATACTTTCTTCTCTTAATTCATCATTAATAGTCACTTCATTCCATTGAATATATGTTGGCTTTTCAAAATACTTCCTATTTACAATTTCAATTACCCTATAACTTCCTTCTGCTAAATTATCAAAGATAACAACTCCATTCTTATCAGTATACTTTGAACTTATCATCTTTGGAGATAATCCGTTTAAAGCATATAAATTTATCTTAGCATCTGAAATATTACTTCCCTTTCTATCTCCCAATTTTGATATAACAGTAATCTTTCCAACTATTCTCTTTTCTTTCTTTCTTGCTTTTGTATAATTGCTATTATTTATAATCTTGTCTTCATTTTCTACTAGCCTTTCTTTTATATTATCATCTTCTAGTACTTTTTGATTAGCATAATTACTATTATCATTTACTTCCTTATTATCATTTACTTCTTCGTTATCATCTATAAAAGTTGCACCTTGAAGTTCTAAACTAAATCCATTATCAAGATTATAAGTTTTTACTTTCTTTTTATCCTTTTCTGAAATTATTGGTTTATCTACATTTTCTTTACAACTATTATCATTAGTAGCTTGATCAACTTCAACATCAGTTGCTTTAACATCAGTTGGGTCAACATCTATTATTGTTCCACTAGAATTTGATAATTTACCATTTCCTACGTTTGAGTCATTATCTATTGACTTATATTCATTTTCTAATTCGCTATCAAAATCATCTTCTATTCTTATACGCATAAAAACCTCCTAAAACCATATATTTACATAATACGCATTAAGAGGCCATTTTGTGCTTAAAAATTAAATTTTTTATATCATTTCTTTTATAATTTCAAATTTTTCTGGTTTGCTAAAATAATATCCTTGTGCAATATCACACTTCATTTTATCTAAGTATCCCAATTGTTCCTTAGTTTCTACACCTTCAGCAACTACTTTTAAATCTAAGCTGTGTGAAAGCTTTATTATACTTTCTGCTATATACTCACTTTTTTCGTCAACACCAATACCGTCTACAAAGCTTTTATCAATTTTCAATACATCTATTGGTAATCTTTTTAAATAACTTAATGATGAATATCCAGTTCCAAAATCATCAAGAGCAATGGATACACCTAATTTCTTTAAATTTAATAAAAGTTCTATATTTCTTGATACTGATTGCATAATAACCCCTTCAGTAATTTCGAACTCTATATATTCGGGAGGTATGTTATATTTATTAAGTAAAGCTGAAACAAAGTCTATAAATCCCTCTTCTCTCAATTGAATATCAGATATATTAATAGCTATATGAAATTTATTATCACTTGACTCATATAATTCTCTACATTTTTTAAAGCTTTCTTCAATAATATATTTTCCTAGCTCAACAATAAATCCCGTATTCTCAGCAATTGGAATAAATTCAGCAGGAGACACAAACCCTAACTCTTGGCTTACCCATCTTACTAATGCTTCAAATCCATTTACTTTTTCACCTTTAATAGATATTTTAGGTTGAAAAACCATAAATATTTCTTTCTTTTCTATGGAAGTTCTCAATGCTTTTTCAATATCGTATTGTCTCCTTAATAAAGTTAAAATATCAACATCAAAAAATCTAAATCTATTTTTTCCTTCTTCTTTAGCTTTATGCATTGCCATATCTGCTGTTTTTAATAGTATATCTAAATTATCTGCATCTCTTGGATACATACTAACCCCTAAACTTATAGAGCAATATATACTTTTATTATTAACTTCAATTGGCTTTCTTACACTAACCAACAATTTATTTAATAACTCTCTAATTTCATTTTCATCATGTACTCTAGAAAAAGCAATTACAAATTCATCTCCTCCAAATCTAGCAAATGTATGTCTTCCATCTAATTCTTTATTTACCCTTTCAGAAAGCTTTAAAAGTATCTCATCACCAACTTCATGACCATAAGTATCATTAATACTTTTAAAGTTATCTATATCATAAAAAATTAATCCTAACTTTGTACCACAACTAAGATTATCGTTTATTAACTCTTTAAATATTTCTGTAAACATCTTTCTGTTAGGAATTCCTGTTATATCATCATAATAATTCATAAAATGAATCTTTTGTTCAGCCTTTTTTTCATTGCTAACATCTGTTATTACTCCAGATAAACTATAAACCTTATCTTTTATAGTACCCTTTCCTGTATAATCAATATGAATTAACTGTCCATCTTTTGCCTTTATCCTATACTTAATATTTGATTCTAAGCACATTCTATTTAAACATATATTATTAAAATAATTTCTTACTCTATCACATTCCGAATCATCTACATATCTATACCACTCTTCTAATGTAATATTTTCTTTCTTTATTCCAAGTTCATTCTTTATCTTTCCTGAAATAAACAAACTATTTTTATCATCATCCCACTTCCAAATAGCTCCATTCATTGCTTCAATAGATAAAGCATAACCTTCTCTACACTTAATACACTCAGTATTTTTTACTTTTATTCTTATTAAACACTCTTCAATAATAAGTATTAAAACAGCCATTACCATTATCATTATAACTTCTATTGAATTTATCAAATTATACTGTACTAAAAGAAATATAGTTATTCCCATAAATAATATAAAAAATTTATTATATTTATATACTTTTTTATTACTTTTAATATTTAGGTTCATAATGACCTCCAAAATATATATTTATAAACTAATTTTATCATATACTTACAAAAATATATATATTTCTACTAAATTTATTAATATATTGTATATTTTTCTTATTAAAATAAATTAGCACTAAATAATATTTCTATTACTTAGTGCTATAATTAATATTTTTAATTGTTTTCTTTTTTTAATTTTGTAAATATTACATTAAGTAAAACACCTATAATTGCTGCAAAACTTAATCCTGATATACTTACTGTTTCAGTTATTTGTATTCCTATTGCTTTTTCTAAAAAATTTCCTGAAAGACCTATAATTAATATTGCTACCATTACAATGATATTACAAATATTAAATTCAACTTTTTCTCTTTTAATTGTTTTAACTCCAACAATTGCTATCATTGAAAATAACATTAAACTTATTCCACCCATTACTGGCTGTGGTATTGTTCTTATTGCTGCACCAAACTTTGCAACAAAACTTAATAATATTGCAAAAATAGCTGTTAATCTTAATATTGCTGGGTTATAATTTTTTGTTATTGCAAGTACTCCTGTATTTTCACCATATGTTGTATTTGCTGGCCCTCCTAAAAATCCTGCTGCTAAAGTCGCAAGCCCATCTCCTAGTAATGTTCTATTTAAGCCTGGATCTTCTATAAAGTTTTTACCTACAACTTCTCCATTTGTAGTAATATCACCTACATGTTCCATTACTACAGCTAAAACTACTGGTGCTATTATTGCAATCGCACCAATATCAAATTTAGGTAATGTAAAACTTGGTACAGCCACTAAACTTGCACTTTGAATTTCTGCTGTAGATACTAATCCTAACATTAAACTAATTACATATCCTACTACTACAGCTATTAAAATAGATACTTGAGATAAGAATCCTTTACTAAACTTTTTAATTAATAATGCTATTCCTAATGTTATGCATGCTATTATTACACTTACTACAGCATCATTTCCTCCTGAAGCTATAGACATTATTCCAGTCATATCTAGAGCTGTTGGAATTAAATTTAAACCAATTACTATTATCATTGGTCCTACTACTTGAGCTGGTAATACTTTTTTAATATTCTTTAATCCTATCTTTTTTATTAAAAAAGATACTGCTACATAAATCAATCCAACTACAATAATACCACCTTGAGCATATCTTAAATCGCCATTATATTTTTCTGAAACTGCTACTATTACTGGAATGAAAGCAAATGATGATCCTAAAAATACCGGAACCTTTCCCTTTGTACATAAATGGAATATTAATGTTCCAATCCCAGCTGAAAATAATGCTACTGATGGATCTAATCCTGTTAATATAGGTACTAATACTGTTGCCCCAAACATTGCTATTAGATGCTGCATTGCAAGAATAACCTTCATTACTCCATCCTTAACACTTCTCTTTTCTTTTAATAATTCACCTGTATATTGTGCCATAAAACACCCTCCCTATTTTCTTTTAAGGAGAATTTTAAATTCCCCCTTTTCAGCCTCACTGGACTGTTATTAAAGGCAAAAAAAATGCTTCTTACATTCAGTAAGAAGCTATAGTAACCCTATTAAAATAATTAATACTACAAACTTTTGAAACTTACCGAACTCTCTGATTCGACTTAAAGCTTTTTTTGTTATTATATACTCTTTTAAATAAAATATCAAGAAATATATTTTTAAAAATTGTACATACTAAAAATGAGTTAAATCTAAAGGTACTTATTAATCTTATAGTGAAAAGAGTGATTTTTATATGATGAAAAAATTATCGAATTTAACTTTATTTATTCTTATAGCATTACTTCTCTTTCCCCAAATAACCACATATTGTGATGATGACAATAAAGAATTTAATAAGAAAAAGGTTGTTTATTTAACATTTGATGATGCTCCTGGCGGAGAAGTAACTATAAAAACTTTAGACGTATTAAAGGAAGAAAATGTTCCAGCAACCTTCTTCATAATAGGTAATCAAATAAAAGGTCAAGAAGATATAATACTTAGAATGAAAGAGGAAGGTCATAGTATTGGTCTACATAGCTTTACTCATGAAAGAAATAAACTTTATAGTAGTTGTGATGGTTTCATTTCTGAAATGAAACGAGTTCAAAATGCCCTTTATGATGTTACTGGCGAAAATTACTGCATTTTAAGATTCCCTTATGGAACAAATAATAGTACCTATAGAATATCTAATGAAATGGTAAATGCAGTTCATTCTAATGGATTTAAAATATATGATTGGACTCAGGACACTTTAGACGGAGCAAATCCAAACTCCTCTCCAGATACTATCTTAAATAGATCTATATCTACAAAAGACAGTGTTGTAGTCTTAATGCACAATGCTTATGCAAATAAAAATACCGCTATAGCAATTAAAGGTATAATTAAATATTATAAAAGCCAAGGTTATACCTTTGAAAAAATAACTGTGGATACTCCTGAAATTTATCATGTACTAAAAAAATAATATATAAAAAGCTCATGTTAATTATTATATTTTAACATGAGCTTTTTAAATTATGTTAAGCTTCTATGCTTATTTGTTTTTTCAAGCCTCTTATTACTATTAATGAAAATAGTAATACAAGTACTATTCCTTTTACTATACTTGTTCCACTAATACTCCACCATACTCCATTTATCCCTAAAATCTCTGGTCTAAATAAAATTATAGCCAAAGGTACTCTTAACCCAGTAAAAATAATACCTATTATTGATGGAATAACAGTTCTTCCTACTCCATAAAATGCTCCTGATGTTGTTATTTCCAAGCACATAAATAATTGTGAATACCCTAAAATCTTCAAATAATCAATTCCTTGTGCTATTGCTTCACTTTCATTTATAAATATTGAAAAAATACTTCTACCAAAGAACACCAATAATATTGTAGTAAATATTCCCAATAAACAAGAAATAAATAGTGTAACCTTATATCCTTTTAATACCCTATTCCATTTCTTAGCTCCATAGTTTTGTCCAATAAATGCAGTTAATGCACTTGCAAATCCACCAGCAGTCATCCATGAAATAGATTCTATTTGTGATCCAACTTTTTGAACTGCTATTGAAACTGGTCCTGAACTAGCTACGATTCTGCCAAGCAACATTGAGAAAAATGTAAATAAACAATTTTGGATTGCTGTTGGCCCTCCAAACATACATATATTTTTTATATACTTTAAAGTAATAAATTTTTTATTACTAAAACTAAAATTATATCCATTTTTAATAAATGTATATATAAATATAAGAGTAACTAGAAGTTGTGATAGTACTGTTGCTAAAGCTGCACCTACTACCCCTAATGGTTTAATTCCAGCAAACCCAAATATTAAAACTGGATCTAAAATTATATTCATAACTAATCCTATAGTGTTTACTATAAATGGTGTTTTACTATTTCCCGAAGCAGTAAATATTCCTGTAAATTGTGGATTTAAAAAAGCACATATCATTCCTAATGCAATAATAATTAAATATTCTAAAGACATCTTTATTATATTTGCGTCTCCTAAATTAAAAAAACCTATAAGTTCATTCCTAAATAAAATTAAAATAACTCCATATATAATTGACATTAAAACACATAATGTTATGCTACTATATACATATGAATTCCTCTCTTTTTCATTATTTTTACCAATGGCTTGTGACACACCAACTTCTGCACCAGTCTTACTTATTAAAACTAATGAATTTCCAAACCAAGCAAAAAAGCCAGCAGTTCCAACTGCTGCAACTGCTGCACTTCCTGCTTTACCAATCCATATCATATCTACTAAACTATATGCCATTTGAATAAACGATGTCCCCAATATTGGTAAAGATAAAGCTATTAATGTTTTTATTATATTCCCTGAAACTAGATCAACTTTTCTCTTCATGTATCTTTCTCCTTCTATATTTTTTCACAATAAAATAGAAGCAATAAAAATTTTACCACTCCTATTTTTTTAACTAGTAATTATCTAATTATTTTTCTAATAAATTTACCACTTTTTCAAAAGATTCAGGTTTACTGTAAAAATAACCTTGAACAATATCACATAAAATTGATTTTAAATAATCAACTTGCTCCTCAAGTTCTACGCCTTCAGCTACAACTTCTATGCCTAACTTATGAGATAACTGTATTATATTTTCTACAATCCACCTACTTTTATGATTTTCTATCATATCAATAACAAAACTTCTATCAATTTTTAATGCATCAATTGGAAGTTTAGTTAAATAATTTAATGATGAATACCCTGTTCCAAAATCATCTAATGCTATTGTGGAACCAAGTTTTTTAAGCTCATATAATGATCTTAATGTATCTTCATAGGATTTAATTAATATTCCTTCAGTTATTTCAAATTCAATATATCTACCATCAATCTTATAAATATCACATAAATATTTTACATAAGTTATTAACTTTTGATTTCGTAATTGTACATCAGATAAATTCACTGCAATTTTAAAATTTGAATATCCTGACTTTAACAACAAATCAACTTTCTTAAAAACTTCCCTCAAAACAAAATTTCCTAAGTGTACTATCATTCCATTATTTTCGGCAACAGGAATAAATTCATTTGGAGGAACGTTACCAATCTCCTTATTATTCCATCTAATTAATGCTTCAAATCCATTTACTCTCTCATGAGCTAAAATTACCTTTGGTTGAAATACAACATACATTTCTTCATTTTCAATTGCACTCATCAGATTATTTTGTATTTTATATGCTCTATCCATTGCTTGTGCAATACTATCATTAAAAAATTGATACTGATTCTTTCCCTTTGTTTTTGCCTCATACATTGCTGCATCTGCATTTTTTATTAACTCATCAAATCTATATCCATCATCTGGATAAATTGCTATCCCTATGCTTGTTGTAACATGTACTTGTTTTCCTTCTATGTTATACGATTTATTAAAAACATCTATAATAGATTGTGCCTTAGTTTCTATCTCTGTTAATGTTGTAGCATTATGTAAAAATATTAAAAATTCATCGCCTTCAAGTCTACAAATATAATCATCACTAATAATTTTATTTTTAAGCTCTCTAGCAACTGATTTTAAATATTTATCTCCATATGTAACTCCAAAAGTATCATTTATATATTTAAAATTATCTAATCCTAATATAATTAATGCACTTTTGTTATTAGAATTTTTATTTATCCCTAAATAAAAATCTATTTTATCTTTTAAATAAATTCTTTTATGCAATCCTGTAACTTCATCTAAATAAGGTGTATTTTCTAATGGTGCTACTTCATCTTCATTCGAATCAATTACTTTACTAACGTATCCCT
This sequence comes from Clostridium sp. RTP31139st1_H3_RTP31139_211217, assembly GCF_040227035.1. Taxonomy (NCBI): domain Bacteria; kingdom Bacillati; phylum Bacillota; class Clostridia; order Eubacteriales; family Clostridiaceae; genus Clostridium; species Clostridium sp. RTP31139st1_H3_RTP31139_211217. The sequence continues at coordinate 72,869 of NZ_JBCOAB010000013.1, read as the reverse complement.
CATATCCTATAACTTCTTCTTCAACTATTACTTTATTTAAATGAATTTTAATCCAGTTATCCATTTCAAGACAAGGACTTTTTAGCTGTAACTTAAAATCTTTTTTAGCTAAATTACACTCATTAAATAAACAAAGAAATTTTTCAACATGATTTTCATGAATATAATCACAAAATTCATCTATTGAAATATTAAGATTGTTACATTTAATATCAAATATACTTTTTAAATTGCCGCGCAAACTAACTTTTTTATTTTTTATCTCTATAAAAATAATAGCCCCATACAGTCCCTCAAACTCTGAGCAGACATTTTCATTTGCGTTTTTCTTCCCCTTGCCTATATTCATATTACTACCCCTATTTCGAATTTTGTAGTAAATATACTACTATTCGTTACTTGTACTCTCTTTATTCTTCTTATCATTAATCAATGTAGTAACTAATGCTGTTGATGCAGCGATAACTACTGCAATTTTCCCTATTTTTTTCAATTTCATATACATTACCTCTTTTTAATTATCTAACTATTTATTAATATCATTACTGAAAAAACTATTTGAATTGATTTATATCTGTATGATATTTATATCCGATAGTTTCAAGTCTCTTTTCGATACATTCTTTTTCAATCCCAATATCTTCACAATACTGATCTAAACTTGAATAATAATCTCTTAACTTCATATTAACCATACTTACTAGTATATTAGGATCCATTTTTATTAATGTTTCTTTATCCATTTTTACCTCCATAATCTATATATGTTATTTTAATTACACATTATCCAAATTTTCCTCATACTTATATTTTATATAAAAATAAGCTAAAGTACATACCTTTTTAGTACTTTAGCTTATTTTTTTATTTATATTTACTTTATATAAAATATATTTTATTTTCCATTTCCAACAGGATTTACTTCTGGTACTTTTGCTGCTCTTGGTTTTTTGGGCCCTTTAAAGTGATCATTTTCCCAAGTGGCCTCTTGACCTTTCTTAGCCATAACAACACCTCCACTAAATATTATATATTTAGTATTAGCAACCTATCCTGTTTTATTCCGCTTTATTGATTTATTTCTTTGGATTTTCTGGGTCTAAAAACGAATACTTTTCTCCATCCTTTTCCCATCCTAAAATAGAATTCATATTAACGTTTGCCGCAGCCTTAAATATAGATTTATCAACATCATTAAAGTTTTTCTTCAACTCAGCTATCATATCCTTAATTTCATGTCTCTTATTACCAATCTTTTCTGCAGCAACCATACAAGCACAATTAAGTGGCCATAATCCAGTATACTTAATAAATCTTATTATTGCTTCTTCCTCTACATAATAAAGTGGTCTTATAAGTTCAATACCTTCAAAGTTATCAGCCTTTAATTTAGGTAACATTGTTTTAAAGTTTCCTGCATAAAGAACATTTAACATAGTTGTTTCAATTACGTCATTATAGTGATGCCCTAATGCAAGCTTATTGCATCCTAATTCTCTAGCCTTATTATATAATGATCCTCTTCTCATTCTTGCACAAAGATAACATGGATAATCTTTTGCTTTTTCATCAATTATTTCGAAGATTTTTGATTCATAAATATGTACTGGAATATTTAAATGCTCGCAGTTTTCTATTAATAAATCTTTTATTTGTGGATGATATCCTGGATCCATTGCTATAAACTCTACATCAAAATTTACTTGACCATGTTTTTTTAATTCTTGAAATAACTTTGCCATTAATAGCGAGTCTTTCCCACCTGAAATAGCAACTGCTATTTTGTCACCTTCTTCTATTAATTGATAATCCTTAACTGCTTTTATAAATTTAGACCATATTGGTTTTCTATACCTTTTAACAATACTTCTTTCTATTTCCTCAAGAGTCTTTTTAGCTTCTTCTGGTACTATTCTTGCGCACCCATTACCTGCTATACCACTCATCTTTATCACCTCGTATTTTTAATAACAAAATTTATTTTACTTAAATTATATAATAAAAGCAACTATTTACAATAGTTTATGTCATGTAAAATAAAGGTTGCATCAATTATGATACAACCTTTATTAAATTAACAAAATTTAATTTAAAATTACATTTATCTGTAATTAATTTCTCCTAGCTCTGGTACATGATCAAACTCAATTTTAGAACCTTTGTATGTAAATTCTACACCATCAATCCATTCTCCAGTATATTCAGTTTGTAATAAGTTTCTTATTAAAGTGTATTCAGTTATCTCTCCACCCGTTGATCCTGCAAAGAAATTGTTATACCAACTTATTCCTTCATAATCTGAAAATTGTACATCTCCAGCATTATTACCCATTTCATCTAAATTAAATACAGCAATCTTCTTTCCATCTATGTCTTTAATTTCAGTAAGAGATATTGGTAAATTATCAAAAGCTTTTTCACTTAATACACTTGCAATTTTTGATAGTTTATTCTCTAACGATTCATTTTTATTAATTTCAACTTCACCTAAATTAACTTCTGCTCCTTGTTCTGCATCTTTAGAGTATAATTTAAATACTTCTACTTTAGATTTATCCTCAGAATTTTCTTCTGTATTGCTTATTTGTTCATTATTTTCTTCCTCATCTTCAACTACTGTTTCATCATTTGCACCATCGTTATTTGAATTTGAGTCTTCAACTACAACATCATCATTTTTGCTTCCAGAAGCATTTGTACCTGTACATCCATAAACTGATGCTCCCATAACAAATATCATTGCTACTGCAATTATTTTTTTTAACCTTATGCTTCTCATATCTCTTCCTCCAATTATATTATTTGAAGTTGAACCCAACATCCTTAGCTTCATGAGAGTCAGATCCATAAACCATTTGTATATTATTTTTTATTGCTAAATCATACAAATCTCCACTTGGATATTTTTCTCCACAATACTGCTTTCTTAATCCGGCTGTATTACAGTCCAATTCATAATTTCTTAATTTAACTTCATTAATTATTTCTTCAAATAATTTATCATTTTTATAGTTAATAGGATATAGCTTATTAAATATCCTGATTAATGTAGGATGCCCAATCCTTTTAGGCTTGTAATTTCCTAAATTACTTTTTATTCCCTTCAATAATGTATTATAATATAAATTATATATTTTTTCTACACTTCCCAACTTATTTAATAACTCTTCAAATGACTCAATACAATCAAATGCATAATATTTTTCATCATACATTCCTATATGAACAGAGATAATCGCATCATCTAAATACTTTCCATATTCATTAAGCATATTTGTTGTAAACTCTTCATAACCTTCTAAATAATCTACTTCTAATCCAACATTTATTTTAATTTTATCTTTATATTTTTCTTTATAATAACTTGCTTCTTTTAAATATTTTTTCATTTCCTCTATATTGGGAGCAGCCGAGCTTAAAAACTCCTTATCTATTCCATATAAAACTAAACCTTCTGGCATAGTCATGTGCTCTGTAAATGTAATTTCTTCTATTCCTAATTCTATTGCCTTTGTTAAATACTCCTCAAAACTATCATTACTTCCATGTGGACAATAATGACTGTGTACATGTCCATCTCTCTTACTATTCAACTTATTTCCTCCCAATTATTTTATTAATCAATTCATAAGCATTTTATTAAAAACCCCTAAACTAATTGTATTTATATTATCCTTTTTAGCTTTATCTAAAATATTAGTTATTTTAGAGCTTGGCTGATAAACTATTAAATCAACCTTTTCCTCTTCAAAATTCTCTATAATATTTCCACCATTTAATTTTATATTTCTAATAGTTTTCATTTTAATAGCTTCATTATTTATAAGCAATAATATATTTTTTCTCAAAATATATATCACTTCATTTATATTTTCATTAGTATTTATATTTAATATGTCTTCATCAATATCATTTTCTACATTACTTATTTTACCTTCTAAAATATCTTTAAAATCATTTGTAGTAATTATTTCACACCCCAAAACTTTTGCTTTTCTAAGCTTGCTACCTGGTTTCTCACCAACAATTAAAAGATCACATTTTTTCGTTACTACAGTATCAACATTAGCCCCTGCCTGTCTTGCAAGCCTCATCAGTTCTCCTCTTACTAAAAAACCTCTACCTGTAAAAACAACATTTTTACCACCTAATATCTCTCTTGCTGAATTAAAATCTATTTTTTTGTAGTCTATTCTATCCTGCATCTTTTATCATCCCTTAATCTAAATCCTAACTTCATTTTTCTTTAGCACTAATTTTCATTTAACTTATATTATATCATTTTATTAAACTAAAGAATACTAACATATTTATTAAAAATCACTATATATATATTATGAAATCAAATTTTATATTATTTATTATCAATTTTTAAACCTATTATTTTTATTGATTGGAGGAATTTTAATTGAATGAAAAATTAAAAACTGACATTAACTCCTTAATTACTTTTCTAGAGCAACATAATAATGTAAATATTAATGCAGTAATGGGGTTAGATGGATTTGTTGATCAAATCCTTCATGTTGTTAAAACAAGAACTGATGCAAATAACTATATTAGAATGGAAACATTAAGTGAATTCGGCGATTTTATCAGTAAAGCTGCTGGATTAAGCTCAAATGTTGAATTTATTCCTCTTCAAAGCAAACTTGGTGGTAATGGGCCTATTATGAGCAATGCTTTGTCTACCTATGGCTTAAATATAAATTATATAGGTGCCCTTGGTGAAGATTCTATTAATCCCGTTTTTATTGAAATGTCTAAGAAATGTAATATAATTTCTATTTCAAATCCTGGCCTTACAGATGCAGTTGAATTTTTAGACGGAAAACTTATGATTGGCAAACGTGAATGCTTAAAAGATGTTAATTGGAATAAGATCAAAGAAAAAGTTGGAGTAGAAAAGTTAACCTCCATTATTGATAGTTCAACCTTAGTAGGATTAGAAAACTGGACTATGCTTCCTTATATGGCTCAAATTTGGAAAGGTTTAATTAATGAAGTACTTCCTAATCTAAATAAAAAAGATAATAAATATATCTTCTTTGATTTAGCAGATCCTGAAAATAGATTAAAGTCTGATGTTTTAGAAGCCTTATCATTATTAAAAGAATTTTCATCTAAATTTAATGTTATTTTAGGATTGAATGAAAAAGAAGCCTATGAAATTGGAGAAATCTTTGGAGTAACTTCACAAGAAAATAAAATTCCTTTAAAAAATCTTATAATAGAGCTTTATAAAAGATTAAGTATCAATACACTAGTAATTCATCCTGTAAAGGAAGCATGTGCAGTATGTAATGGGAAATACTATTATACTCCTGGGCCTTACGAACCAAATCCAAAATTAACTACAGGTGCTGGAGATAATTTTAATGCCGGCTTCTGCTTTGGACAAGTCTTAGGACTTTCTACTCAACTTTCACTAGTTTTAGGAACTGCAACATCTGGTTATTATGTAAGAAATGCTAAGAGTCCAACCTTAAAAGATATTATCACTTTTTTAAATTACTGGGAAAACTCATTAAATTAATATATTTTCAACAAAAAATTATGTCAACTTTTTTGGCCTAATCATATTATATATTATAACAACAAATGAGGAGGAATATTTTTATGAGTACTAGATATAATAGATGTAGATATTCTAATTACCAAAGTGATGACAATTCAGAAAATACTGTAGATGATCATGTTCATGAATTTGAAGGTTCAACAATGTTTGCTGAAGAATGCGATGATAAACACAACCATCGTTTTGCTGGAGTTACTGGTGAAGCTATAAAATATGGTAAATCACATGTTCATAAGCTATCTACTAATACAGACTTTGTAGATCACCATCATAAAATTTGTGACACTACAGGTCCTGCAATATATGTAGGTAATGGCAAACATGTTCATCTAGTAAAAGGCTATACTACAACTGTTGATGGACATCGTCATGAATATATCTTTGCTACTTTAATAGAAGCACCTACTGTAGATGAAAGCAATTCTGATTGCTAAGTAGTATTTTTATCTTAATAATCTAATCTTTATCTTTATAAAGAAAATAACAAATAAATAGTAGAGGAATAAATACCTCTACTGTTCTTTTTATTATCTAATAATACCTTTTTTAATATTATCTAACAAGGAAATCATAAAACAATTTTCTCTCTATTCGAATATCTTGTTCAAAATTAAAGAAATCGTCTTTATCATATTTTTCTTTTATTAATTTTAATAACTCTGAATTTTCCCCGTAATATTCCTCTTCATAACTTTTTGATTGACTATTTATCTCCTCACATGGGAAATTAATAAATCCACCATCTGTTATGGATTTTATGTACTCTAACTTTTCTACAAACCATTTTCTATTTACTGGTGCAAACCTCGGTTCTTCCCACACTGATTGGAATCCTAAGATAAATTGTGCATCTCTATGATAGAAAGCTGTACTATCACTTTTAACTTCTTTTATTACTCCACCTAATCCATAAAAAGTTATTGCTGTATAAGTAGCTCCTTCCGCTCTTTCATCAATTAATTCTAAAAGTTTAGTAATTTCTTCTCTAGTATAATCCTTATAAACAAATCTACCAGCACTTTTATATCTTTCAAATTCTGGATGACTATCTTGAATTATTTTATTTGCTTCAAAAATATCTATATAATCAAGTTTATAACTTCCTTGAGATACAATATCTTTAATCGGCTTTAGTATTTCATTTGTCAGCTTTTTATCTCCATATACTAATCCAACTATTTTAACACCTTTGCCTCTATCACTTGAATTATAACAAGCTAACTTAAAATTAGCCCTTTTATCCATTACCTTATAAATCTCTTGCCATTTTTCAAGCAAATTAACATTTTCTTCAAAATCTATATGTGTAAAATCTATATTAACTAATGTAACCATATCAATTTTAGGTGGTAAATTATAAGTCATAGAAGTAACTACACCAAAATTACCTCCACCACAACCTCTTAATGCCCAAAACAAATCTTCATTTACTTCCTTATTACAAACTATAGTTTGGCCATTGCAATCTATTAATTCAACTTCAACTAATCTATCACATCCAAGTCCTAAAAGCCTTGCCGAGTATCCCCAGCCTCCACCTAAAGTAAATCCAACTGCACTTACTGTAGGGCATCCCCCACCTGGAAATGGATATCCTTTTCTACCAGTAGCTTCATACAACTCTCTATTTCTTACTCCAGCTTGTACCTTTACTCTTTCATTTTCTTCATCCATGTATATTTTATTCATTTTACTTACATCAATTACTACTACATCATTTCCGTTAGAATATCCTTCATAATGGTGGCGTCCATTTCTTATTCTTATTGAAAGTGAATTAGCCTTTGCAAATATAATTGCATTTTTGATATCATCTTCTGTTTTACAATATACAATTATTAGTGGATACTTCTCTATCGCCCTGTTCCATGCTTTTCTTTCTTCTTCATATTCAAAATCTTCCCTAGTAATAATTTCACCAGTTAATCTTCCATAATCGTAGTTAATCATTATTTCACCTCAATATTGTTTATTAAATAATGTTTTTTATCTCTCTTTTTACTTATAATTGTATCAATAATTTTCTTATTATTAAATAGGCATATATAATTGTTGGTAATCAAACTTTATTTTTACCACACAATTGTAGTTTTATTTTTTGAATTCCTACAAGGTAGCTTGAATTCAAAAAACTTTAGATTTTTTCCTCTTGGTGAAAACCTATCACAAACTATATGTAATATATATCCCATTGTAAAGCCCAATGTTAAATAAATATTTCCTATAAAGTAAACGCAACCACAGAATAGAAATGTTCCCAACCATTTATGAGTAAACATTCTATGCGGTGATAATTTCCCTAGTATTGTTACTATACAAAACATAATAGCTCCAAAATAATTACTAAAATTACTTTGTAAAAATAGAATAATATCATTTACATTTAGCATAATTCCTAACATATATCCTATAAATATTGCTATTATTAAAAAGGTTAATATTTTATTAAATACCTGTCTTACTTTTGAATTATGAGAATCTATATCTGGCATATATGAACCTATAAACCCTCCTATTATTAATGGTATTAAATAAATTACACTATCAAATGTTTTTGTTATTAAGAAACCAACTCCCATTGTTGCTGTTGCAGTAGTCCCTACAATCATATGTTCTTTTCCACTCATTAATTTTCCATCCTTTGTACAAAATATACTATCGCATCATTTAATTTTACTACAAATTTACTCAAAGTGAAAGTATGTTCTTGCCATTCCTCTATTTACCAATCTAAATATTTATGTATAAAAAAAGCATCAAATTAATGATGCCCTTTCATTATATATTTAATTGTTACCATGATGAGAACATCCATCATGATTACATGTATGAGTGCTATCAAATTCTTTTAATACACCATTCTTAAGTGAATTAATATTATCTGATATTGTTCCTTCAATAGCTTTATATACTTTTATTCCCATTGAATTTAACTTAATAATTGCCCCTTTTCCTATTCCTCCTACAACTACAGCATCAACTACCTCTCCTGATAATGCTTTAATAGGATTACACTTTCCATGTTCATGCCCTAAATCACCATTACTAATTGATTTAACTACATTACTTTCCCCGTCCCATACAACAAATTCTGGAGCACTTCCAAAGTGATTATATGGCATACTATTTAATCCTTCGTTAGAGTTAACTGGAAAACATACTTTCATTTTTACTCCTCCTTAATTTTGTTTTTACAACAACCCTTCATGGATTTGCACCCACGCTTACACCTAGCAGTATTTGCCTCTTCAATATTAAAATTGTACTCATTTGAAATTAAATCAGTATTTTTATGAATAAGAAGATTTATAAAACCTATAGCTTCTTCTAATACTTTCTCATTTAATTCATACATAACATAGTATCCTTGTTTATATGCAATTATTATATTAGCTTCTTTTAAAATCTTAATATGCTGAGATACTGCAGCTTCAGAAATTTCTAAATGCTTAGCAATTCCCTTTGCACAAATATTTCTATTTGATAATAAAATCAGAATTTTTACTCTTGTTTCATCGCCTATAGCTTTAAATATCTTAATCTTCTCGTTCATAAGCACCTCTAATTTAATTAAGTAATTACTTAATTAAATATTAATACTCTTAATTAGTTTTCTCAAACGCTAAATTTACTTGTTTTTCCTTAAAACTTATTAAATTTTATTATTTAGTTTAATTGCCTCTCAAATTCTATCTTTTCCTTCTGCCTTTAAATCCTTTTTTATCCAAATAATTATAGAACATTATTTATTCCCTTCTATTCATAAACTAATTTAATCTCTCTGGTATTAAGTTTTAAAAAAATATATTATAAACAAAGTACTTATCCTTCTAAAAATTTTTTTACTTCTTTTCTCCCATTTAAAACTACAATATTTTTTTCTTTATATAAACTTAATTTTTTAAGTATTTCTGGTCTAATTTTTTTGTTATAACTCAATACCCATTTAAAAAATTCTATATCAATTCCCTCTGGACAACCATCAGCCATATCTGGTCTGCTTTTTCCTCTATACATAAATCGTCTCTTGAAAATTCTATAAAGACAAATATACGTTGGCATATTAATAAATATTATAGTATCTGCATCTTTTGCCCTTATGTCAATTGTTTTAATATAATTACCATCTATTATCCATTTATCTTTGCTTATTACTTCTTTAATTTTTTTATTAAATTCTTTCTGCGGAGTTTCAATCCAGCCTTTATTCCAAAACAACTTATCTAAATGATATACTGGTATATCTAATTTATTAGATAATTTCCTGGAAAATGTTGATTTCCCTGCTCCACCACATCCTATCACAATAATTTTATCCACACTCTCCACCCCTATTTCTCAAAAATAAATTTCCTTCTAATAAAATAAATACTTTTTATATTTTAAAGTTTTAATTCATATTTTTTGAAATATATATGCATAATATTAAAAAATAAGCAGAGTCATGATATTCACTCTGCTTATCTAATGTAAGTTTTATATAAAATTATTGTGCATACTTCTTTAATATTTCAATTATTATATTAGTTGCAATTTCCATACCCTCTACAGTAATATGCTCATATTCACCATGGAATGCATATCCACCAGTTCCTAGATTAGGACAAGGTAATCCCATATAGCTAAGAGTTGCTCCATCAGTTCCTCCTCTTATAGGTTCAATTACAGGAGTAACATTTAAACTCTTCATTGCAGCTATTGCATTATCAATTAAATGCATACAAGGCTTAACATGTTCAGCCATATTCTTATATTGATCAGTAATTGTCAATTTAACAGTGCCTTCTCCATATTTTTCATTTAATAGCTTTTCAACTAACTTTAATGTAGCTTTCTTAGATTCAAGCTTACAAGCATCATGATCTCTTAATATATATCCTAATACAGCATGATCTGTATTTCCTCTAAAGCTTTCTAAATAATAGAATCCTTCATACCCTTCAGTATGTTCTGGCTTTTCACCTTGAGGTAACATTCTATCAAACTCAATACCTACATTTGTTGCGTTAATCATTGTATTCTTTGCTGATCCTGGATGAACTGAAACCCCATGTATTTCTACTGTAGCTGCTGATGCATTAAAGTTTTCATAAGAAATTTCACCTTCAACTCCACCATCCATTGTATAAGCAAATTGCGCTCCAAAATTCTTTACATCAAATTTATTAGCTCCTCTTCCTATTTCTTCATCTGGTGTAAAGCCAATACATATCTTTCCATGTGGAATATTTTCTTTTATTATTCTTTCACAAGCTGTTAATATTTCTGCTATACCCGCCTTATCATCAGCCCCTAGAAGAGTGTTACCATCTGTTGTAATTAAAGTTCTTCCTTTTAAATTCTTCAAATGCGGAAATTTTTCTACTGATAAAACAGTTCCATTTAAAAGAGTTAAATCTTCTCCATTATAATTTTCAACTAATTGTGGATTTACATTTTCTCCTGGTGCTGCTGGTGCAGTATCCATATGAGCTATTAATCCTATACTATATTTATCTTCATAGCCTTTAGTTGCAGGAATAATTCCATAAACATAACAATTTTCATCTACTCTAACTTCTTGAATTCCTATTTCCTTCATTTCTTCAACTAAAATATTAGCTAAATCAAATTGTCTTTTAGTTGATGGTGTAGTTTCTGATTTAGGATCAGACGTTGTATATATTTTTGCGTATTTTATTAATCTTTCATAGGCTTGCATATTTTTATCTCCCTCTATATAAATTATTATATTATTTACATAATTCTATTATTGCTTGTGTAAATATTTTAGCGCTAAGTATAAGCTCATCTATAACTGCAAATTCATCATTTCCATGCATATTATTATCAGTTCCAGGCATTGTGCATCCAAATGCAACACCATTTTTTATGTGATGGACATAAGTCCCCCCACCAATTGCTATACATTCACCTTTTTTCCCACTATACATTTCGTAACATCTTAATAATGTTTGAACAAAATCAGAGTTTTCATCTACATAATGTCCTTCAAATACATTGCATGGTTCCAAAATTACTCCAATATTATTTAAATTTTTAGCAACTACATCTCTTAGATTTTCATCATTTGCACATAGAGGTGCTCTACAATCAAAAGTTCCTTTTAATCCTGTAGTAGTATACTCAAAAATAGTAAATGATAAAGTTAATTCTCCTGAAACTTCATCAGCCATCTTTACTCCAATAGCTTCACCTTTATAGTCACCATGTGGTAATAATTTATTAATTCCACATAATTTTTCAAATCCTTCACTATCAGCAAATGGCATTGAAGATAATAATGTTAAAATTCCAGTTAACGCATTGTTACCACCTTCTGGATAAGCTGCATGGGCCCCTTTTCCTTTTGCTTCAATGATACATTTATTATTTTCTTCATTAACAGTAAATTTTACTCCAATTTTATTTGTTACTGTATCACAATATTTCTCTACTTCATTCTTCTCTATTCCTTCAATTACTGCTATTGCCTTATCTGGAATAACATTTACCTTAACCCCTGAATTTACTGATATAATTCTAGGAAGTGTTCTATCTTCCTTAAAATCAGCGATAAAGTTAGCTTTTAATCCACCTTTTTCAACATTAATAACTGGAAAGTCAGCATCTGGTGAAAAAGTCATAGGTGCTTCTTTTTCTATTTTATAATAATACTCGATATCAGAACTTCCGCATTCTTCATCAGTTCCTAATATAAGTCTAACATTTTTATTTAATGGTATATTTAAATCTTTAACTGCCTTTAATGCATATAATGCTACTATTGCTGGCCCCTTATCATCTGCAGAACCTCTTCCATACAATTTTCCATCTTTTATAATAGGTTCATAAGGCTCTGTAACTGTCCATTCATCTCCAGCTGGAACTACATCAAGATGTGCTAAAATATCTAATGCCTTTTCTTTATCATTAAAATCTACTGTTCCAACATAATTATCATAATTATTAGTTGCAAATCCCATGTTACTTGCAATATCTAATGCTTCCTTTAAAACCTTTACTACACCTTCACCAAAAGGCACTCCTTCTTTCGGCTCTTGTCTATCACTTTTTATTCTTATTATCTTGCATATATCTTCTAGCATTTCGTCTTTATGCAAGTTAAAATATTCTTCTATTTGTTTTTTATACATCATAGTCACCTACTTTTCAATTATGTTATTACTATATTATAACAATACATGCTACAACTGACAAAGACTAATTTATTACTAGCTAAGTATATTTACAAACAACGTTATTACTGCTGAATTAACAAAGTCTACAAACAATGCACCTACTATAGGTACAACGAAATATGGTGTTGGTGCAAATCCAAACTTTGTACTTAATGCATCCATATTAGCCACTGCATTAGGAGTTGCTCCCATTCCAAATCCACAGCTTGCTGATGCAAATACTGCAGCATCATAATCCCTACCCATTATCTTAAATGTAATGAAATATGCAAATACAGCCATAAGTACAGATTGAGCTATTAACATTACTACCAATGGTAATGCTAAATCAAATAATTCCCATAACTTTAATCCCATTAAAGCTATACATAAAAAATATCCTAAACTTATATTTCCTATTACTTCTATTTCTTTTTCTTCTATTTCTATTTTTCTTATATCACAGAAGTTTCTTATTACGGCAGCTGCAATCATAGCTCCTATATAAGAAGGAAATGTTAACCCTGTATCTTGAATAAATCCTGAAATCACAGAACCAATTCCCATTGATAGAAAAAGAAATGCAGATCCCTTCATAAGTCTTTTTTGACAAAGAACTGCCTGATTATCTTCATGAAAATCACTTAATGGAATAGATTTATCATGTGATTCTTTTGGTGTCTTTAATTTGTAGTTATCAATTAACCCTTTAGCTACAAATCCTCCAATAAAACTCCCCATAACTAATCCAAATGTTGCTGAAGCAAATGAAACTGTAGTAGCACCACTTACTCCCATTTCCTCTAACAAAGGTCCAAATGATCCTGCAGTCCCATGCCCACCAATCATAGATATTGAACCTGTACATAACCCTAAAAGTGGATTCAAATCAAATAATTTTGCAAGGCTTGCCCCTACTATATCTTGAGAAATTACTAAAAGTATTGCTAATCCTAAAAACATAGCTACCTTAATTCCACCACTTTTTAAAACTTTAAAGCTTGCTGTAAAACCAACGCTAGCAAAAAAAGCCGTCATAAATAAATTTTGTAATGTTGTATCTAACATTATAGTTGCAATATTAGTTAGCTTTAATATTAGCATTACTATTGCAAAAACAAGTCCTCCAACAACAGGAGCTGGTATACAATACTTTGATAGAAACTTTATTTTAGTTCTTAGAAATTTTCCTAAATAATATACTACTGTTACTAGTGCCATAGTTTCAAAGATATTAAATTTAAGCTCCATTTTATCCCTCATTTCTTATTAAATTTTATCGTTTGTTAATTACTTCCCATTGTATTTTTCTATTTTACACCTTTTTTATTTTTTTGCAAATAAAGTAATGTTTTGTTAAATTATATACTTTTTTATCTACTTTTTATATTTTATTCTTTATTCTTGAATATTATAAATAGTTGTATGATAATTAAAGGAAACTCATCTTCATATGAAATCAGATGAGTACACTACTTTGTATAAGGAGTAAGATTTATGAAAAAAAATATTTCAAATAAAAAATTAACACTTATTTGCCCTGTTTGTGGTGAATCCATGCATGAATATGAATACGCTTATGATAATAAGGTTCATGGAAAGATTTATTTTAAGTGTGATTATTGTGGCCATAAAGAAAGTAAAATAATTTAATTCGACAATTTGTCCTCACATTTTTTTTGTTTATACATAAAGTGTATTGTAGATAATTTTTACGAAGGGATACACTATTATGTACTATCAAAGAATAGATAAATGTATAAACTGCAATGATTGCATAAACAATACATCTGATGTTGCTTGTAACATTGCTTGTGCTGATACCAAAAAAAACTGCTATGAATCATTTAAAGTTTTTTCTCCTATGACTTATGCTAAAGCATGCATTGTTCTACAACCCTATCAAAACTTATTTGATTTAAACTCAGCTTTTGATGCTGGAACAATATTTAAGGATCTTTATAGTCCTTATTGTGCAATTAAGTATTCTAAGGAGGAAGGACATGAATAAACATGAATGTTTAAACGCAATTAGAAAGCTACAATTTTTTGCATTAGATTTAAATCTATATTTAGATAACTTTCCTAATTGTAAAAATGCAACTGATGATTATAAAGTAATTTCCTCTAAGCTAAGAAAATTAATTTGGGATTATGAACAAGATTATGGTCCTTTAACTAACTTTGGCTCCTCTTATATTCAAAACCCTGATGCATGGATTGACAGTCCTTGGCCTTGGGAAAAAGAAAGTAATAAGGAGGAGTAAGTTTATGTGGTACTATGTAAAAACATTAGAATATCCTGTTAATTTAAAATGTTCTGATTTAAATATGGCAAAACTTTTAATAACTCAATATGGTGGTCCTGATGGAGAATTAGGAGCTGCACTTAGATATTTGAACCAAAGATATACAATGCCAACAAACAAATCAAAAGGTCTATTAACTGACATAGGAACAGAAGAAATGGCCCATGTAGAAATACTTGGAACCATGGTATATCAACTAATGAGCAATGCATCAATAGATGAAATTAAAGCTGCTGGTTTAGCAGGTCACTATGCTGACCACGGTAAAGCTCTTTTTTATACTGATGCTACCGGTAACCCTTGGACTGCAACTTATATTCAAGCCAAAGGTGATGTAATTGCTGATTTACATGAAGATATGGCTGCTGAACAAAAAGCTAGAGCAACTTATGAATGGCTATTAAACTTAACAGATGATGCTGAAATTAAAAAGATTTTAGGATTCTTAAGAGAAAGAGAAGTAGTCCATTATCAAAGATTTGGTGAAGCATTAAGAAACGTACAAGATAACGTTAAACCTAGTAATTTGAATTGTAAATAATAAAATAAAGCAGAGTTTTTTTTGAATTATCATTAATCAAAATAACTCTGCTTTTACTATATATTAATTTAATATTTCTTTTATAGCATGTACAACTCCACTTTCATCATTACTTTTTGCTCTAAATCTTGCTACCTTTTTTAAATCATCATGAGCATTTTCCATTGCATAACTATGATAAGCACTACTCATCATTTCTAAATCATTTAAGTAATCACCAAATACCATTGTTTCTTCATGCTTTATATTTAATAAGTCTTGAACTTCTTCTATTGCAACCCCCTTATTAATACCTTTTGCAGTTATATCAAGCCATATTTCCCCTGATACTGCAATTTGAGCTTTATCCCTAAAATCATCATAATACTTATTACTATTATTTTCTGAGCCTGCAAAATCACAAATAGTAACCTTTAATATATCATCTTCAATTTTAGTTAAATCTGATACTATTTCATATCTTTCATAATATTTTTCTGTTTGCTCAATTAATCTTTTATCATCACTTTCAATATAAGCTGATTTTTTACCACAAAGTATTACATATGAATCTTTTATATTTCTCCCTACTTTGATTAGTTCTCTTGCAAGATTTAAATCTAATGCATTAACTACAAGTTCTTTTCCTTTATAAACCACAAATGTACCATTTTCAGCTATAAACATCATTTTATCTTCAATACCTTCAAATCTTTTTAAAAGATTATAGTATTGTCTTCCACTTGCAGCTGCAAATATTATTCCCTTTTCTTCTAATTTATTAAAAACTTCATAAAATCCATCTTGTATTTCATTTTTAGAATTTAACAATGTTCCATCCATATCTGTTGCTATTAATTTAATCATAACTACTCTCCCCATATTACTTATTTAATATATTACTTTTACATCATATTTGTCTAATTCTACTTTTACTGTATCATCTGGAGCTTTATCTGTAATTATATAATCTACATCTTCTAATGTTCCAAATTTGTGAGCTCCATCTTTATAAAATTTTTCATCATCCATAACAATATAATTTTTCTTACTATTTTTTAATATTTCCTTTTTAACAATTGATTCATCAAAATTAAAGTTACTTAAAAAGTTCTCTTCAATATTAACTCCACCAGCACCTACAAAAGCTTTATCTATATTAAAATGTTTTATTTGCTCCACAGTATAAGCTCCTACTGTTCCCCCTAACCTTTTATTAAACGTTCCTCCAACTGAAATAACTTCAATATTAGGTGAATAATCAAACTCCATTAAGATTCTATTCATATTTGTTATTACTGTTATATTTTTAGTTGTATTTCTTATCATTGATGCAATTGTTAAATTAGTACTTGATATATCTAAGAATATTACATCCTCTTCCTCTAAAATATCACAAACTACTTTAGCTATATGTTCTTTCCCTTCAATATTAACAAATACCCTTGATGTAGTATTTTCATTGTAAGCCCTACCTCTTTCTAGTATTGCTCCACCATAAGTTCTCTTTATTTTCCCTTCCTTTTCAAGCCTTTGTAAATCCTTACGTATCATACTTTCTGATACATTAAATTTTTCACTTAAATCTTTTACTAATACCTTTTTTTTATCTTGAATTATTTCTAATATTTTCTCTAACCTTTCTTCCATAAACATATATAAATACCCTCATTTCTTTATATATAATTTTAAATATCATTTATTTTTGTTTATTATCATTTATTCTCATTTATATGATATACCTTTTAATTTAAAATTTCAAGAATTTATTTCTCTCTTTACTTTTCCTCAATATTCCAATAAAATAATACATAGATATACGATGTATCGAATTCCAATGTATGGTGGTGAGAGTATGAAAATTAACAAAGAACTATTAAAAGGAAGTACAACAGTATTGATCTTAAGTATCCTTAATCGTAAAGATATGTACGGTTATGAAATGATTAAAGAAATAGATTTACGTTCTAAAGGTATTTTTTCATTTAAAGAAGGAACTCTTTATCCAATACTTCATAATTTAGAAAATGCAAATTATATTGAATCTTATTGGGATGATTCTAATAGTGGAAGAAAAAGAAAGTATTATAAAATAACTGATAACGGCAAAAAACTTCTTCTAGAAAAAGAATCTGAGTGGAAATTATTTAGTGAAACTGTAAATAGTGTTTTATGGGAGGGAAGTTTATGTCTAAAATAGAAAATAGTAAAATTATTAATTATATCAATGAAGTATGTAGTTTAGTAAAAAACAAAAAAGTTCATGCTGAAATTAGAGCAGAATTATTATGTCATATAAATGATACTATTGAAGATTATTTAGAAATAGGTATTCCTGAAGATAAAGCAATAGATAAGGCTTTAATACAAATGGGTAATGCTGAAATTATTGGCCATGACTTAAATAAAGCTCATAAATCAAATTCTGATTGGCTTCTTTTAATAATTACAACAGGATTAATATTCTTTGGATTTTTAACTACAGCTTTTATTCAATCAAATACTTCTAATGATGCTTATTATATAAATTATTTTAGTAAACTATTGGTCTTTTTAGGGATGTCAATTGTATTATCATTATGTATTTTAAAAGTAGACTATAGAAAACTCAAAAAATACTCTCTTACCTTTTATATATGTAGTATTGTTTTACTTTTGATTACATTAGCTTTTTCTATGCCTGTATATGGTATGAAACGTTACTTAATTATAGGTGCTTTTTCTCTTGACACTTTAGCAGTTACCCCTATTTTATTAATAATTTCTCTTGCTGGAATATTTGATAATTACAATTGGAATAATAAAAAATCATTATTTGAAGGTCTTACTTTATCATTCATTCCAGTAATACTATTTATATATTTACAATCATTATCTACAATAATAATATACTTAATTGCAGTTTTTACAATTATGCATTTATCAGGTTTTAAATTAAAATATTTAATTATTATTTCTGCTTCATTGGTTTCTATATTCTTGTTATGTATCTTTAAAACAGCCTATAGAATTGAAAGATTTTTTATATTTTTAAATCCTGCAAAAGATATAGATGGCCAAGGTTGGATTTATAATCAATTAAACACATTAAGAAATTCTGCTGAATTATTAGGTAATAATTCTAATATTAATATTTCTATCCTTCCTGATGCTAATATGGAGTTTGCACTTACATCAATAATATTTTCTTTTGGATGGATTGTTGGAATACTTGTTATAGCATTAGTTTTATCTTTTATTATAAGAATTGGGCTTATTTCTAGTAATACTAAAAATACCTATGGAAAATTATTAGTAAGTGGACTTTGCTCATTATTTGCAGTTCAATTTATATTAAATATTTTAGCTAATTTTTCTCTTTCTCCTATATTAGGAATAAACATGCCATTTATAAGCTATGGTGGAAGTCAATTAATTATAAATGTACTTGCTATTTCTATAATTAATAATGTTTACAAATTTAGAAATGTTTCTTCAACATTTACAAATTAACTTTAGATAAACTAAAACTTTATGATAAAAAGGGGACAACACTATGATAGGTATTTCATTTATCTTTTCAGTTATTTTATTTACTCTAATTTGGGTAATATTTAGAATTAAATTTTATATAAAAAACAAGCCTATAAATAAAATTAGAGAAGTATTTATAAACTTATTTTTCATTTATTTTTTAATATTAGTTAATTTAACAATGTTTAAATATGGAGAACTAATGCTAGATTTTGATACTAGGTTTTATATCAATTACATTCCATTTATAGAAACAATAAGAATGTTTAATAATGACTTTGCAGATATACACATAGC
This sequence comes from Clostridium sp. RTP31139st1_H3_RTP31139_211217, assembly GCF_040227035.1. Lineage (NCBI taxonomy): Bacteria > Bacillati > Bacillota > Clostridia > Eubacteriales > Clostridiaceae > Clostridium > Clostridium sp. RTP31139st1_H3_RTP31139_211217. Next base: position 53,492 of record NZ_JBCOAB010000013.1, on the reverse strand, counting down.
ACTTTACAATGTCATAGGTAATATATTATTATTTATACCACTAGGATTTGGAATACCACTACTTTTCAATAAAAAGAATAAATTAAGTAAAATTATATTATATGGATTTACAGCTTCTTTAACTATAGAAGTTCTTCAACTTTTTACGCCTTATAATTTCACTGATATAGATGATATTATTTTTAATACATTGGGAACTATTTTAGGATTTATAATATTTAATATGGTTTATATATTATTTAAAAATACTAAAATTGGAGATTTTATTAAAAGTCTAAATAGCCACTTTGATGGTAATTTAATCCTAAAAACTATTAACCCCATAGCAACAATGATTTTACTCTTTGCACTTTTATCTTTTGGATTATTATATAATGAAACTATTGCTGATAATTCTTCAGATGATAAATTAGCAATTGAAGTCCTTGGAAATACTAGAGTTGAAGATTATAGAATATCAAGAGATTTTGAAAACTATAAATTTTTCCTATCTGATGATAATGAATTTATAGAGTTAAGAAATATTAAACGCATTTTAAATAATAGATGGTATTATGGAAAATTTAATACTAGCTTTGAAATTAAAAATGGTGATTATTCTATTATGACATTAAATGAAGATAAACTTATTTCAGGAGTTGTATTTGGAAAAAATAAAGATGCTCATATTATTGAGATCAATTTTAAGGGTGTAAAATATCTAGAAAATTTAATAGAAAACTCTTATTTTATAGTACCATTTCCTAACTTTGAAAAAGCAGATAATCTTACTGATTTCTATAACTTTTTTAGTGGTGAAGAATGTACCGACTTAGAAATTAAGTTTTATAATAAAGATGGAAATGAATGCTCAAACATGAAATTTGCTTAAGATAAAGATGATATATTTCCAACAGTTGATTTTTATCTATTGAATATAGTAGACCATTTATTATAAATTTAAAATGATTATATTGGCCGTTTGAATATCTTTAAATACATTTGTACTTTATCTGATAATATCATTAAGTAAAAAAGAGGAAGAAATAATTTTTATACAAATCAAAAAATTATCTCCTCCTCTTTTTTTAATACTAAGCTTCTTTAAGCTTATCTGTTTTTTCCTTAAGCTTGTTTGCCTCTTTTTCATCAACTTTTGAATTATAAAAAATTCCTAACACAACTATTATTGCACCTAAAAGTTTTTGCCATGAAAAGTCTCCCATGACAATTGCATCAATAACAATTGCACATAACATTTGTCCAGAAAACATTAATAATGTACTATACACAACAGGAATTTTTGGTATTACTATATTAGAAGTATAAACAACTATTACTCCCATAATTCCGCCGAAGAAAATATATAATGGCATTTTACTCATATCTAGAATAGATGGTGCTGAGGTACTACCCATACCTATTAAAATAAAAACTCCTCCAATAAGTCCACCTATATAATGAATTATTGTACTTTGAATTAATCCAATCTTCTTTCCAAGTGTAGAACTCACTATCATTGATAGTGTAGTTAATACCCCACCAAATACAGCTAATAAAATCATCAACATACTACTTTTTCTCCCTTATGCCACTGTCATAATAACTAGTCCAACTAAAACTATAAAAAAACCTACAAGTTTTTTAGGATTAAATTCATATTTAGTTAAACCAAATAATCCAAAATGGTCTACTAAGGATGAAAATACTAATTGTCCAAATACCGCAAGTGCTGTAGTTAAAGCAACACCTATACCTCCTATTGTAATTATGTTAACTAATGTAAGCATAACTCCAAAAATTCCACCTAAAAATAAATAAAATGGTATAGCTTCCTTTATTACTATTTTTTCTTTCTTAATTGCAGCAACTATAAGTATTGCAATTAAACCAACTGCATGAATAATTACTACAGAATATGTACTTCCAACATAACCTTCTAATCCACTATTAAAAGAAATCATGACAGAAATAAGTGCTCCAATGACTAACGCTAAAATATTATACATTTAAAATCCTCCAGTTAAATTTCTAGAAACATCTTATCAAATAGATATAAAAACAAAATAGGACATTTGTCCTATTTTGTTTTTAATAGTATACTCTTTTATATAAATTTAATAAATAATATGTATTATTTTGTCTATGCTTAAAGGAGAATCTATGAAAAAAATAACTAACAATGAGCTACTTATTTATTATGTTAATAAATACTCTTTATACTCCTACTTAAATAAAAATTTACTAAACTCTTTAGAAATACATACATTTAATAAAAATGAATTTCTTTGTTTACTAAATGATAAATTATCTTATATGTATTTTTTAGTAAAAGGAAAGTATAAAGTAACTACTTTGCTTTCAAGTGGCAAATCGTTACTCATATGCTTTAACACTCCTCTTTCTGTTATAGGTGATATTGAACTTATTGAAAATCCTTATGCTGACTGTAATGTTCAAGCTTTAGAACCGTGTATTTGCTTAGCGTTACCTATAAATATGATAAAAGAATACGGTTATAATGATCCAATATTTTTAAGATTTATAATCTCTTCCCTACAAAAAAAACTTAGGCAAAATTCAAGTTATATGAGCATTAACATGCTTTCTAAAATTGAAAATCGCTTTGCAAGCTATTTAGTTTCATCTATATACTCGAATAATTCTGGTGAAATATTAGTTGATATAGATGGTATTAATAATTTAGCTGAACTTTTAGGCTCCAGTTATCGCCATTTAAATAGAGTTATTAGAAATTTTTCTGACTTAAAAATCATAGAAAAAAATAAAAATATAATTAAAATTTTAAATTTAGAAAAGTTAACAATGTTAGCTCAAGATATTTATAAATATTAACTAAAAAGTTTTAAATATTAATTTGATAAGGCTAGTTAATCCTAAACCTAAGGAAATCCAGTTTTCCTATTACACCTTTAAATTTATTTGTATAAAAAGTAATGCTTTGTTAAAATATCTAAGTATTAAATTTCGGAGGCAAAAAACATGATGCAAAAATTATTAAGTAAAACTCGTCAAGCTATAAATGATTTTAATATGATAGAAGAAAATGATAAAATTGCAGTAGGATTATCTGGAGGGAAAGATAGTGTAACACTTCTTCATATCTTAAAAAATTATCAAAAATTTTCTCCAGTAAAATTTGAGCTTATTGCAATAACATTAAATCCTGGTGGAGTTGATAATGGACCTCTTCATGAATTATGTAAGAATTTAGAAGTTCCATTTTACGAAGTTCAAACAGATATTGCAAAAATAGTATTCGATATAAGAAATGAAAAGAACCCTTGCTCTTTATGTGCAAAACTAAGACGTGGTGCATTAAATGGTACTGCACAAGATCTTGGTTGTACTAAAGTTGCCTTAGGCCATCACAAAGATGATGCTGTTGAAACATTTGCAATGACAATGTTCTATGAAGGGCGAATTAACTGTTTTTCTCCAAAATCATATATGGAAAAATTTGATGTTACTATTATTAGACCAATGGTATATATAGATGAATATATGATTAAACGTGCTGTTAAAACTTATAATTATCCTATTATAAAAAATCCATGTCCTGCTGATGGACATACAAAAAGACAGGATATGAAAGAATTAATTAAAGATTTAAATAATACATTTCCTAATTTTAAAGAAAAATTATTTTCTGCACTTAACAATTCAGAACAACTTTTTATATGGGATAAAAATGAAATAGCTAAAATCAATTCTAAAGAATAAAGTTTTTACTTTTACATAAACTATCTTCGATTACTTATAGATTAAGGAGCGATTATATGTCAAGTTATACTGGTGTCGTAAAATGGTTTAATTCTGAAAAAGGTTATGGATTTATATCTGCTAATAATGGAAATGATATATTTGTTCATCATTCTCAATTAAAAGAAAATGGCCCTGATAGTGGATTACACGAAGGAGAAAACGTGTCATTTTCAATTGCAGATGGTGAAAAAGGACCTATGGCTATAAATGTTCATAAATTATAAAAAAATGGTAGAGATTTTATAAATCTCTACCATTTTTAATTATAAATAAACTTTTTCTTCTAATCCTGCTGATGTTAATGCAATTGTTAAATTTCCATTCTTACAACGTAATTCATCTATTAAATTCTTTTGGCTTACACCTTCTTTTAAATGAATTTTATAAGATATTTCGAATAATGCACCAAAATCTTTTGTTTTTACACTTTCAGTAGCCCAGTTAGTTGAATAACTATCTAAAATTTTATCAAAAACACCTTCATAGTTTAAATCTTCTGGTACTAATATTTTTAATCTCATATTTTTAGTCTTTGGAACTGCAAATTTTATTTTATCTAAAACAATCATAATTATGCATAAGATAACTGTTACTATAACACCATATCCTATATAACCCATACCACATGCAAGACCTACAGCTAAAGTAAAGAATATATAAGATATATCCTTAGGATCTCCAGGGGCACTTCTAAAACGAATTATTTAAAATGCACCTGCTAAACTAAATGCTCTTGCTACGTTATTACCTACTAAAAGAATTATTATTGAAATTATAACTGGTAACATTATTAATGTTATTGTAAATCCTGGGGTATACCCCTCTTTCTTATGAGTGTACATATAAGCTAAACTTATTAATAACCCTAATATTATTGATGATCCTATAACTAATAATGCATTTGCTAATGTAAATGATTCTCCCGTCGTTGATGATATTATCGTTTCTAACATATTTTTACTCTCCTCATTTCATTTTCTTTATTTTTATTTAAACAATACCTCATATACTCATTTCCATACTTTGAAAACTTTGTACTATATATAGATAAATCAGAAAAGATTTCTACTAACCATAAAGGAATTGCTCCTAATATTTTTACTTCCATTAAATATTGATTTGGTTCTAAAAGTTCATCACCAAAATTTCCTGCTTCTAATAACAAGTTATCTCTTCTTGTAATTATTTTAGAATCAAATGTTAATCTAAAGTCTTTATCAGTCTTACAAAAGAACGCTTTTCTACTATAACTTATATAAACTTTAGGTTTAACCTTATTATTTTCTAAATAATTTTCTATTTCATTTAATACTTGATTACTCATATAATCATCTTTTTCAGGTCTAATTCCTTTATTTAAGAAATCCTGAACTTCTCCTAGTGTTAAAACTACCCTTCTTTTATTTACTACACCATTTATTTTTTTCTTTATTTCTAAAAATACTTTATCCTCTTTACTAACTGGCGTTTTATAACTTCTTAATCTAAGCTTTTCTTTATAATAGGGTTTATTTATTGAATGTCTAATGACTTGATTATCAAAAGTATCATAATAAATATTATAAATACTATAGTTATTACCATTTTTACAATGCTCATCTGCATCCATATATTCACTTATTCTTTTTATAAGTTCATCATATTGACTTTGATTTAACAGATATTTTTTTTCGTATCTCTTAAATGATTTTATTGCCATAAAAGTACCTCCCAAAACGTATTATTTAAAATCCTTAATGTAATTATAAAATCCTAACCTTAAAAAAATCTTAAAATATTTTTATGTTTAAACTATTTTTTACAATTCTACTCTTGAATTTTACATTTTCCTTTATTTATATATAGGAAATAAATTTTTTAAGTAAAAATAAATAATTTCTATAAATAATTTTTTTGTGAAAGTTTAATAAGGAAAATTTAAATTTTTAAAGGCAACTCCTCCTCACTTAAGATTAATTTAAGGTTTTATTGTTAATATAATTTTGTAAGTATGATATTAAATTAAAAGTTAAGTAAATTTCTTGTGAATAGAAAATTGTTACTTAAGAAATTTTGGAGGAAATTATGAAGAAAAAGTTTATTATATTATTAACTGTTGTTACCTTATGTGCTAGTACAATAGCTTGCTCAAAAACATCAAATACAAATAACACTAATACTACTGCTCAAGAAACTACAAATACAGTTATAAATTCTGATTTAAAATTGGATGATGATATTGGTGAAGTTACTTGTAATATTAATTTAGATAGCTCAATTACTGTAAGCGGGACTGGTGCTACAGTATCTGATAATAAAGTAACTATTACCTCCGGCGGAGTTTATGAAATAAGTGGTACATCTTCTAATTGCCAAATAATTGTTAATAGTGAATCTGAAGAAAATGTTTATTTAGTTCTTAACAATGTAAACTTAACTTATGAAAATAGTGCACCTATATATGTTCAAGCAGCTAAAAATGCAATATTAGTTTTGCCTGATGGTACAACTAATACTATAACTGATGGTGATTCATATACATTTGAAGATTCTACTACTGATGAACCAAATGCAACAATATTTAGTAAAGATGATTTAACTATTAGGGGAAATGGTACTTTAACAGTTAATGCTAATTATAATAATGGTATTACAAGTAAAGATGATTTAAAAATCACTGGCGGAAATATCACTATTACTTCTGCTGATGATGGGCTTATGGGTAAAGATTCTATTACTATAAAAGGTGGAAATATTACTATTAATGCTTCTGGTGATGGTTTAAAATCTACCAATAGTGAAGAAACTGAGAAAGGTTATATTGATATTCAAGGTGGTACACTAAATATCACTTCAACTAATGATGGAATACAAGCTGAGAGCAATGTAAATATATCTGATGGAACTATAAATATAACTACTGGTGGTGGTAGTGCAAATAGTAGTTCTAAAAATAATAATGATCAAAATCCATGGGGACAATGGGGAAATAGCTCTAGTAGTAGTTCAAGTACTAGTACTGATACTAGTAGCGCAAAAGCAATTAAAGCTGTTAATACAATAACTATAGATGGAGGTACTTTTACAATTGATTCTTCTGATGATTCAATTCACTCTAACAATAGCATTGTAATTAATGGTGGTACTATTGATATTTCTTCTGGTGATGATGGAATTCACTCTGACACAACTTTAGATATTAATGGTGGAGATATAAATATAAGTAAATCTTATGAAGGAATAGAAAGTACAACTATAAATATTAATGGTGGTAACATTCATTTAGTTGCTAGTGATGATGGCATAAATGCATCTGGTGGAAATGATTCATCTTCAACAAGCGGAAGACCTGGCCAAAATAACTTTTCTTCTGGAAATGGTCAAATAAACTTTAATGGTGGATATGTTTATATAGATGCGTCTGGTGATGGTATTGATGCTAATGGTTCAATCGAATTAAATGATGGTACAGTCATAGTAAATGGGCCACAAGATAATGGAAATGGTGCCTTAGATTATGATTCAACATTTAATATAAATGGTGGACTTCTAATTGCAGCCGGAAGTTCTGGAATGGCACAAAATCCAAGTACTTCTTCCACACAAAATTCAATTAATGTATATGTTAATGGAACAGCAAATAGCTTATTAACTATTAAAGCTGAATCTGGAGAAGAGATAATTTCATTTGCACCATCAAAGTCATATCAATCAGTTATTATTTCATCACCTGAATTAGAAACAGGTAAAACTTATAGTGCTTACTATGGAGGTACATCTACTGGTACATCTACTGATGGGTTATACACTGATGGTACTACTAGCGGCGGTACTGAAATTACTTCATTTACTCTTTCTAGTACTGTAAGTAATGTATCTCAAAGTGGTGTAACAACTGGTGGCAGTAATTCTGCTATGCCTGGTGCAGGAGGAAATATGACTAAACCTAATAGTGGAAGACGTTAATCTAATCTTTTTCCTATATAAGATAAAAAGGTGAAGCATTTAAATTTGCTTCACCTTTTAAAATTTCTATCTCCTAAAATTAATTTTATTACTTAGGATAAATTCTATTTTCACTCTAAATCATTACCATTTGAGTCCTTAATCTTATTAATATAGATTAAAATACATTCTATAAATCCCCATATTTCTGTAATAATCCAAGTAATTCCACCTGTAAAGTATCCTAGAATCCATAATGACAATTGTACTATTCCTATTTTTACATATCCTAAATAAAATCTATGAATTCCCATTCCACCTAAGAATAGTGCTAAAAATACTGCTATTAATTTACTTTTTGCATTTTCTCTTGCCACATATCTATTATCATTTAAGTTAGCTCCACAAAATTCACAACGCTCCAAATCATGCTTCTTTATTATCGAACCGCACTTGTAACAATAATTATCCCCTAATCCTTTTTCGGTACCACAATTTGTACACTTAGAACTTTCATTACTTATGAGTTGTCCACATTCTCTACAATACACAAGTTTCCTCCTATAAATTATTGTTATTAAAATATATAATAATTCATAGGATAAATATTCTTATTAATATATTAAAATTTTCATTTAAATACTGTTCTACCTTTTACTCAATACCACACATATAATTTTATTAATAAAACTTCTAATAATCACCATAATACTCTTCTAAAGTAATATTTTTCTCATATAACTCTGTAGCTAAATCAACCCCTAAATACCTAAGATGCCATGGTTCATAATTATATCCTGTTATATCCTCTTTCCCTTGTAAATATCTAATTATAAATCCATACTTATGAGCATTTTCCTTAACCCATTTTCCTTCTTTCGTATTACCAAAATCAACTGATAATGTACCGTTATATTTAGCTAATGTTATATCCATAGCTAATCCTAACTGATGCTCACTAGCACCTGCTGGAGCTGAATATCCACTATAAGGATTATATATACTCTTTTGATAACTATAAGATCTATATCCCGACACAGCATATAAATAATAGTTTTCATCTTCAGCAGCTTTAAATAATTCCTCTAATGCACTTGCTGCTTCTTTTCTCATATATAATCTATTGCTACTGTTAACCGCTCTTACATCTGGTAGCACTAAATCTGTAGGTTTATAATCAGATGACAATGTACTTTTTCTATTTACACAAACAGTTAAACTGCTTGGATCAAAAATTCCCTGTGCTACAACTTTATCTGTAGGCTCGACTATTATCTCCTCACTTGTTATCACTCTGCTAATCTCATTACCATCTTCATATGTTATTGTATAGATGATTTTTTTCTCTCCTTCTACCCCCTCTGAAATAATCCTAGTTTCCCCAACTTTAGTTTTATAGTCATCAACAACTATTTCATTAAAAGCTATTTTCTCAATTACCTCATTCTCTTTTGTTTCAACTCTATTAATTACTATTACTTGATTATTTTTAATTTTATCATCAATATCATAATTTAATTTATCATTAACATCTAATTCAATATTAGCTTCTTCTATTGCTTGTCCAACATTATCTTCCTTTGTTTTGCTTTCTATGACCTTACCATCTACTTGTATAATTATTTTCTTAGGTCTGCTTCCTATCAACAAACCTGTTCCAGCACTTACCAAAACAACTATTATAATACTACTTATTATTTTTTTCTTCATTTTCATCTCCACTAAGTAACGTATATTTTTATTAACCTTCTTCTTGATTATAATATATTTTTCGAGTTTTTATAATATATTGCAAAAAAATAGAGCCATATTCTATATAATATAGCCCCATTTCCCTAAATAATACTATTTTGCTATCTTGCTTATTTCCTTATCTAAAACATCCATTCCATATTCAGCTTGTTCTATTGTCATAACTAATGGTGGTAAAAATCTAATAACATTTCCTAATAACCCTGCATTTATTAATATAATTCCCTCTTCAAAACAACTATTTATTATTTCCTTAACCATTTCTGGTGCTGGTTCCTTTGTCTCTCTATCTTTCACAAACTCTAATCCTATCATTGAACCAAGTCCTCTGACTTCGCCAATCACTTGATATTTTTCTTTCATTTCATTTAATCTTCCCATTATATATTCCCCAAGCTTAAATGATTTTTCACATAAATTTTCTTTCTCTATTTTTTCTATAACCTTTAATGCTGCCACACAAGCAAGCGGACTACCTCCATATGTGCCTCCAATACCACCAACACAAGCTGAATCCATTATTTCTTTTCTACCAACAACTGCACTTAATGGAACCCCTGCTGCTATTGATTTAGACATAGTAACTATATCCGGTGTAATTCCATAATGCTCATAGGCAAACATTTTACCAGTCCTTGCAAATCCAGCTTGTACTTCATCAACAATAAATACTATTCCATTATCATTACATATTTTTTGTAATCCTTGCATATACTTTGCAGATGGTACTACAAATCCACCTTCACCTTGAAGAGGCTCAACTATCAAACATGCAATTTGCTCAGCTGCAATAGTAGTTTTAAGCATTGTTCTTAGCTTTTCTAAACACTCTTCTGCATAATCATCTTCTGATACACCTTTAGGTGCTCTATAGGTATATGGGTAATCAAACTTATACGTATCCGGTACATATGGACCAAATCCATTTTTATATGGTTTATATTTACTTGTTATAGACATTGTCATAAGAGTTCTTCCATGAAATGAACCATTTGCTGATAATATTCCATGTCTCTTTGTATAAGCTTTTGCAACCTTTATTGCATTTTCTAACGCCTCAGCTCCACTATTAGCAAGCATTACTTTTTTCTCATAATCACCTGTTACTATTTCAGTTAACTTCTTAGATAATTCTACATAAGGTGAATAAGTTGCCACATGAAAGCAAGGATGTATATATTTTTCTACTTGCGCTTTTACAGCTGCTATAATTTCATCATCACAATGACCTACATTTTGCACACCTATACCTGCTGCAAAGTCTAATAAAACATTACCATCAACATCTTTTACTAAAGCTCCCTTAGCTTCTTCTATTGCAATGGTTGTTGCCATTGACACACCATTTGCTACATATTTTTTTCTACCTTCAATTATTTCTAATGATTTCGGCCCTGGTATAGCTGTTACTAATTTTACATTTTTCTCATTAATCATAATTACACCTCAAAACTTTTATTTTTTTATATTAATTATTTTTTACTTATTTACCTTTAATTTTTAACTTATATTCTATCAATAATCTCTTCTTCCATTACTTCTTCCTTAAAGAATTTCTCTTCTAGCTGCTTTTCATATTTATTTGCAACCTTTGCCCAAACAAAGAATACTGATCCAAGAACTGTCCAAGCTATTAAAATTCCCCATTCATATGGCCATACTAATGCTGCAGGAGACCCTGGTAAATACATTATTGCTAAAACAACACACATTATTACTGCAATAGTTCCTACAAGCTTTCCATGTTTAACTTTATATGGCCTACTCATTTCTGGCTCTTTTTTCCTTAATACTAAAAATGAAATTGAAACAATTAAGTAAGCAACTACTATTGTTAATCCACCCGCATCTGATAACCATACAAGCATTTTTCTTCCTAAAAATGGTGCCAATGATGAAATTACGCCAACTAAAATAACTGCATTACATGGTGTTTTATATTTGTGATGAAGCCTTGCTAAAAAACTTGGAAGCATTCCAGATTCAGCCATAGAATAAATTGCTCTACTTCCTCCAACATAAAATGAATTCCAACTAGTCAAAATACCTGCAATTCCACCTATAATTAAGACTTTTGATGCTATTGGGCTATTGAAAAATACATTTGCCATTGCATCTGCTGTTACTAACTCTGAAGTTTCTATTTGAGTTGAGGACATTGCTAAAGAAACCCCACCTATTATTGCCACATACCAAACAACAGCCATAACTACTGATAATATAAGTATTTGTCCAATCTTTTTAAAAGGAATATTCATTTCTTCAGCAGCTTGTGGTATAACATCAAATCCAACATACATAAATGGTGTCATTACAGCTACAGCTATAATTCCATTAACTCCATCTTTAAATAATGGTTGTACATTTGATACCTCTCCATTAAATAGTGATCCTGTTATAAGTGATAATCCTATAATTACTATAACTATTGTTAATATTCCTTGAAACCTAGCTGCTGTTTTAACTCCAAAATAATTTACTGCAGCAATTAAAATTGAACTTATTACTCCAACAAGAAGCCAAGTCAAATATATATCAAATCCTGCTACTGAATACAAATGAACCTTCATATAACTTGGAAATAAATACTGCATTACTGTTGGGAAAGCAACAGCTTCAAATGCTACAACTGATATATATCCAAGTACTATCGCCCAAGTACAAATAAATGATGCATTTCTTCCAAGTGCTCTATAACTAAATACATGCTCACCACCACACTTTGGCATTGCTGCTGTTAATTCAGCATAGGTTAATCCAACAAATAAAACCATCAATCCACCAAGTGCAAAAGCTATCATTGCTCCAACCGTTCCAGCTTTTAATATCCACTCTCCAGATAAAACAACCCACCCCCATCCAATCATTGCACCAAATGCTAATACAAAAACATCCTTCTTATTTAATACTCTTTCAAACTTATCTTCTTTTGGCATATATTAAATCTCCCCCTTAATAAAAATAGTGCCTTTCACTCAAACATTATCCTAAATATCTTTAGAATTGCATTGTGAAAGACACCCTTGTCTTTTTATATTTCTTAAATTTATTATTTACTAAGCAAAAAGCGCCTATAGATTTCATTAATCTATAAACGCCTTTGTTTATTTGCTAATTAATTTATACTTTTATTATAGTTAATATAGTGTATTATTGCTATGTCTAAACTATCTAATATTTTTGTCCATAAACACCAAACTTATTTATTAATCACTTATGAATATAGCTTTATAATTTTGCCAATTTCTATTACCATTTTCAATTTATTGCAATCATTAAAATTTCTTAAATCACACTCTAATAATTCTTCAACTTTTTTTATTCTGTACTTTAACGTATTTCTATGAAGAAATAACTTTTCTGCTGTACTAGTTACATTACAATCCTCATTAAAATATGTTTCTAATATTTTAATGTTATTAACCTCTTTAATTTTCTTATCATTTTCTAATATTGGTCCTAAAGTTCCATAATAAAAATTTTCTAAAACTGCCTTGTCTTCTATATTAAATAATAACTTATAAACTCCAATTTCATCATACTTTTTAATTTTACTATCATATCCATTACATTTTAAATACTTAATTGATAACTCAGCTTCCTTTAAAGAACTTTTCATCATGTTTAAATTTTCATAACTACTTCCAATTCCTATACTTACTGAAATATTATCCATCTCTTTTCTTAATGTTTCTTGTATTTCTATTAATATCTTTTCTATCCTATTCATATAATTTTTATCATCTTTTAAAAATAGTATAAGCGCATCATCTTTGTCTATAATAGGTACTTTAAATCCATGTTTCTTTAAAACATAATCTACTATTCTCTTAAATATTACTTTAACTTTAATTACTCCAGCTTCATCAAATATATTTCTTTCCTCTAAATACAATTGAAATTTATCTATATCAATTACACATATTGCACATTTCCCATCTAAATCATATCCAAAATACGTCATCTTCTTTCTAGCATCACCTGTGACGTCTCCATCACTAAATAACATATTACTTAGAAAATTGATAAATTTCCTTTCATTTTAGAACCAGTTATAAAAACTAATTCACCGCCTTGAAGCCATTGTATTCCCTCTAAAGGATCTTCAAAGCATTCTGCAACATATACCCATTCAACTTGTTTTTCTATTCCCTCATCTCCTGCTACTATTTTCATACTAGTAAGAGAATCTAATTTAAAAATATCTTTTATTGTAATAGCCATAACTCCATTCCCCTTTCTAAAAAGTGCACAGCACTCTTTTTTAGTTAAGAAATAACTCCAAACTCTTAACTATTCAACCTGTATTATAGTGAATTCTACCTTTTCTGGGCAATCGGGGCATTGAAATGTTAATTCATCAAATCCCATTTGCTCAGCTGTTACTCTCTTTCTTGCTGCATAAATAAAGGGATAAAATGCATTAATTGCTGTTAAACATACATTAGTGGATTTCTCTTTATCTAGTAATGCTCCATCAATATAGATTTCATCTCCTGTCTTATATAAATCACATTTAGAACTTTTCACTACTAGTTTAATTTTATATTCTTTAAAATCACTCATTTTTATATCTCCTCTTTACTATTGACAATCTATTTATATTAATTTTCCAATCTATATTGATTCATTATATATTTCACTTACTTCTTCTTTAGTAAATATTTTTGAGTGATTTTCCATACTAGGTTTAGATACTTTAAAGCAATTTTCAGTCATCCAACTTATATCTTCTTTTCTAATTCCTAAATCACCTAATTTAACTTTTAAATCTATTTTATCTAAAAAGTTTTCAATAGCTTGTCTACAGTCTTCTGCTGAACTTCCACCTAATATCTTAGAAATCTCCCCATACTTATATACATCACTTCTCCATGATTTTTCTGTTATTATAGGAGTTAATGCTGCTAACCCCTTTCCATGTACAATATCTCTAAGTCCACTAGCGGGATGTTCCATTCCATGTGCTGCAGTTACACCTGCAACTCCAATAACCATTCCACCCAAAGTACTTCCCAAAGTAACAGCTTCCCAAGCATCAAAATCGTTATAATCCACATAAACTTTTGGTAAATTTTCTGCTATTAACTTCATTGCATATAAAGCTTGTATCTCAACTAAAGGATTCGTAATTTTAGAAAGATACGCCTCCATATTATGAGCTAAAGCATCAAATCCAACACTTGCAAGTACTGACTTTGGCATTGTTGTCATAAGCTCAGGATCTATAATAGAAGCCTTTGCAATTATTAAATTATCTCTTAAAGATTTTTTATCTTTTGTATCAACATTAGTTATTACTGAAAAAGCATTTCCTTCACTACCTGTTCCACAAGTAGTAGGTACTAACAATATCGGAAGGGAATTCTCACCTTTTTTAATACCATAAATATAATCTTCAATATTTCCTGGATTTTTAGCACAAAATGCTATACTTTTAGCAGCATCCATTATGCTACCCCCTCCTAAGCCTAAAACAACATTACAATTAGTTTCATGTATTGCTGATACTCCTTCATATATGGTTGTACTTAAAGGATTTTGAGTAACTTTATCAAAAATTTCATATTCAATATTTTCACCATTTAAAACGTCTATAACCTTATAAAGTAATCCACTTTTTTTAGTACTATTTCTACCTGTCACTATAAGTACTTTATTACCATACTTTTTTACTTCTTTTCCTATTTCACTGCTTCTTCCTCTTCCAAACATTAAATTTACAGGCAAATTATAATTAAAATTCATCTTCCCATCCCCTTATATTTATTAAAAATATTAAACTTCTATAAAACAAAAAAAGATGCCTTTATTATGAAATAAAGACATCTTTGTCTAACTTAAATTATATCAATATATAATATTTTATTATATAACTATCTAGAACAATCTTTTTGTCCACGCTGACAAAAAAATTATTTGATTTTTTCTCCACAATATGGACAATATTCAAAATCTTTTTCTAATTCCCTATTACATTTTTGACATCGTTTTTTTAAATAATTATTATTTATATTATTATCTTTTAAATCCCAATATGAAATTTCTATATCTTCCCCTCTTTCAATAGCCTTTCCTTTTTCTTTTGGAATACTAAAAGAAGAGTTACATCCATTACAAATCACATAATACTCTTCATTCCATTTAAATATTGGTATAAAGAAAAAATGAAAGAAAGTATAATATTTTACTAGACTTGCTCCATTAGAAATATTGCAATTTTTACAGCTGAAATTATTTAATACTTTAATCTCCTTAAACTTATTATCTATGCCAAATATGCCTATAAAAAACATAAAATACCCCTTCTTTAATTTTCTACTCCTAACAATTATTAATTGAATTTTATTACTATACTTTTCTTTACATTATAACCTAATTTTAATTTATATTAAATACAAATATTAATTATTATATACTAATATTTGTATTGCAATTTATTTTGTTTTATAATTACTAAATAAGAACTTATTGAAAGGAGCTGCTTTATGCCTAGTTTAATTTTAGAAGGTGGAACTCTTAGACCAATTTTTAGTGCTGGAGTTATGGATGCATTACTTGACAATAATATTACATTTCCTTATTGCATAGGTGTATCTGCTGGAATAACTAACGGAATCTCTTATATCTCTCAACAAAGAGGACGTAACCTTGAAGTAGTTACTAAATATAGAAATGATAAACGTTATTTAGGTTATAGGAATTTCTTGAAATGTAAAAGTTTATTTGGACTTGATTTTGTTTTTGATGAAATACCAAATAAATTAATTCCTTTTGATATGGATACATATAAGAAATATCCAGGTAAGGTTTTAGTGGGAGTTACTAATGCTAAAACAGGTAAAACTGAATACTTAGATGGTAAAAATTTAGATGATAAAGCTACTATGTTAAGAGCAACATGCGCTTTACCTATATTTTTCCCAGTAATTAAGCTTAATGGTAATGAATATTATGATGGAGGAATTTGTGATCCAATTCCGATAAAAAAGGCAATCGAAGATGGTAATGATAAACATTTAATAATTTTAACTCAACCTAAAGGTTATAAAAAAGAATTAAGCAAAAAGAATGTTCTTGTAGCAAAATTGCTTAATAATAAATATCCAAACTTAAAAGATGCTTTATTAAACCGTCATGATAGTTATAATGAAACAGTAAGATTTTGTGAAGAGCTTGAAAAACAAGGAAAGGCACTTATTTTAAGACCTGAATTCTCATTAGAAAGCTTTGAAAAAGATGTTGATAAACTTAAGGCTAACTATAATCATGGTTATGACTTAGCTACTAAAAGAATTAATGACATAAAAAAATTATTTACTTAAAAATAAGGCTATGCTTTATAAAAAATAAAGTATAGCCTTTTATAATTAATACTTTTTACTAACATAATTCTGCATGAATTTTATGATTTGGTTTTTCTTTTACTGTAGCAATATTATTAGCATGATCACCTATTCTTTCTAAATTTGATAAAAGATCAAAAAACATTATTCCTGCATCTGCTAGACATGTTTTAGCACTTAATCTATTTATATTATTTTCTCTAAATTGCTTTTCTAAACTATCTATTTCTTCTTCAACCTTTTCAACTTCATCATCGCTTATTTCATTAGATTTAAAACTTTCAATTGCAATAGTTATAGACCTTAAAGTAACCTCAAATAGTTGTCTTACTTCCTTATAACCATCATAAGATAAAGTAATGTTATTTTCATATTTTTGAATAGCAAGCTCAACTATATTTTCTGCATGATCTCCTATCCTCTCAATATCATTAATTGTATGATATGCCTGACTTACTAATTTTGCATTTTCTTCTGGTAAATTATGTTGAGATAATTCTATTAAATATTCAGTAATATCTCTTTCTAATGTATTAATAATACTTTCATTTGCATATACTTTTTTCATTTTTTCTTCATTCCAATTTAAGAATACCTCCATAGCCAATTCCAAATTATTTTTTGCCTTATTAGCCATTCTTATTGTTTCTTTAATAACTTGTCCACTAGCTACTATTGGGGTTTCTAAAAGTTTTTTATCTAAATAAATTGCACCACAGCTTTCTTTACCTTCATCATCTGGTAATATATGATTAACTAACATTACAAAATATTTTGATATTGGTAATATAAAAATTGTTATTACAACATTAAATATAGTATGAGCATTTGCAACTTGTCTCGCTACATTATCTGGAGTTAAATAATTTACAAATGTAACTACCTTATCTGAAAATGGTAAAAATAAAACAGTTCCAAATATATTAAATAATAGATGTAATAAAGCTGCTTTCTTTGCTGTTCTATTTGCTGTTAAACCCGCTAATATTGCAGTAACACAAGTTCCTATATTACAGCCTAATATTATTGGGAATGCTACATTCATATCTATGTTACCTGAGTTTGCTAAAGCTACTAAAATACCTGTAGTTGCAGATGAACTTTGTAATATTGCAGTCATAGTTAATCCAACTAATACACCTAAAAAATTATTTTTTCCTATTACCGAAATAAAATCATTAAATATCTGTAAATTTGATATTGGTTTAAGGGAAGACGACATTAATCCCATTCCCATAAATAATATTCCAAATCCTAAAGCAATATAAGCTAAATCTTTTATTCTTTTTTTCTTTGCAGACATCATAACTATAGCACCTACTCCTATAAATATTGGTGCTATAACCTCTAAATTAAAACTAACCATTTGAGCAGTAATTGTTGTACCTATATTAGAACCTAATATAACTCCTGTAGCTTGTGTTAATGTCATTAATCCAGCATTAACAAAGCTAACTACCATTACTGTAGTAGCACTAGAACTCTGGATAATAGCCGTTACAATTGTTCCAACAAGTACTCCTATTACTTTATTGCTAGTTATTTTCTCCAATATACCTTTTAACTTTTCCCCAGCAACGTTTTCAAGTCCATCACTCATTAATTTCATACCATATAAAAATAAACCCAACCCACCAAAAATCCCTGTAACAATCTCAAAACTACTCATATACTTTATAATCCCCTCAGTTATATTTATACATATTTCATTTATAAACTATATTCTTTTTATATTTAAATAAGTACTCTATGTTTTCTATAAAAAAATAAATTAATAAAAAAAGTTGGAACTATCGGGTTTAGTTCCAACTTTAGAATATTATGGTTTTATTATAGTTTTACTATTTATTATTAGTTAATTCTTAATTGAGTTTCAGCATCGAAGAAATGTAATGCGCTTAAATCAAATCCAAATTTATGCTTTTCTCCAGTTTCATATTGATGATATCCAGGTACTGTTATTACAAGATCCTTACCGCTATTTAATTTAACATAAAGAGTTTTTTCTTTACCTAAAACTTCAATAACATCTACTGTACACTCAAATGTATCTTTATCAGCATCTCCAACAAATCTTTCAGAACGAATTCCTAAGTATACATCCTTGCCTTCATAATTTGATAAAGCTTTTAAATCAGATTCAGAAGGATTGATAGATATTAATCCATCTTCAGAAACAAATTTCTTTCCTTCCATTTTACCTTTTATCATATTAATTGTAGGTGATCCAATGAATCTAGCAACAAACATATTTTGTGGCTTTTCATAGAATTCATATGGTTTACCAACTTGTTGAATCTTTCCATCATTCATAAGAACGATCTTTGTAGCCATAGTCATAGCTTCTACTTGGTCATGTGTTACATAAATAGATGTTGTTCCAAGCGCTTTGTGAATTCTAACTAATTCAACTCTCATATGCTCTCTTAACTTAGCATCTAAGTTAGAAAGAGGTTCATCCATTAAGAAAACACTTGGTTTTCTTACAATTGCTCTTCCTAATGCAACTCTTTGTCTTTGTCCTCCAGATATATCTGATGGCTTAGAATATAAATACTTTTCAATTTGAAGTAATTTTGCAGCTTCATTAACACGCTCATTAATAATGTTCTTTCTTTCTTTTCTCATTGATAATGAAAATGCCATATTATCATATACAGTCATATGTGGGTATAGAGCATAGCTTTGGAAAACCATAGCTATATCTCTATCTTTTGATGCAAGTTTGTTAACTCTCTTCTCACCAAATATTAAGTCTCCTTCTGTTATAGAGTTAAGACCTGCAATCATACGTAATAATGTGGTTTTACCACATCCTGATGGTCCTAAAATTACACAGAAATCCTTATCTTCTATTTCTAAATTTATATGTCTTAAAGTAAAATCTTCTCTACTTTCATATTTCTTTCCAATATTATTTAATGTTACCTTCATATCTACTATCTCCTATCCTATCCTTTTGTAGCCCCATTTGAAAGACCTGATACTAATTGTTTTTGTAGTACAACGAATAATATTACTATCGGTATTGCAGTTAAAAGTGCTCCGGCTGTGAACGCTGGTTGGTTTATAGTACGTTCATCTGTTATAAGTGTTTGTAAACCTGCTGCTAACGTATAATCAGATGATGAATTTAATAATACTTTTGGTAATAAGTAATCACCAAATGGTCCTATGAATGACCATAAACCTATTATTGCAAGCATTGGTCTTGCAATTGGCATTATAATAAGTCTGTATATTTTCATACTAGAACATCCATCTATCTTAGCTGCATCATCTAGTTCTGTAGATATTGAATCTAAATATCCCTTTAGAATTATAGTATTACCAGCTATACCTCCACCAGCATATATTAATATAAGCATCATTTGTCTTGTAAGACCTGGCATTATATCTGATGCAATAGAATACATTGTAAAATAAGCTGTAATTCCTGCAAATGTTGGTATTGTTTGAATAAGCATAACTGTCATAAGAGATGCTTTTTTACCTTTAAATCTGTATCTTGAATAAGCATATCCAGTAAATGATACTATTAATATTACTAATATTGCTGTAGTAATACTTACAAATAAGGTATTAGCCATCCATTTTAAATAAAGTGTATCTTCAAATAATGTTTTAAAGTGCTTTAATGAGAAACTAAATTCTCCACCAATTATAAGTCTATTTACTTGTGCTCCATTGAATGATGATATTACAATTTGTGCTATTGGTACTATTACCATTATTGCCCACAATATTAAAAATGCATATGATACACCAAGTGCAATTTTTCCTCCAACAGTAAGAGGTTGCTTATCAGAAAGATATAAATCATTTTTTTTCTTTTTAAATATACTCATCATCCCTACCCCCTCTTAAATGCGTCTGTGTTTTTATATCCTATATATGCAATTATTATTAATGCTATTGAAATAATAACAGTAATTGTTGCTCCAACAGCTTGATATTGGCTATTCATTGTTAACTTGTATATATAAGATATTAAAAGGTCTGATGAACCTGCTAAGTTTCCATATTTACTTGGATCAAATGGTCCTCCATTATTAAATAAAGCTATAATACTGAAGTTATTAAAGTTAAATGTATATTGTCCAACTAAAAGTGGCGCTGTTTGGAATAAAACTAGCGGTACAGTTATTTTAGTTAATTTTTTAAAGCTTGTTGCTCCATCAATATCAGCAGCTTCATATAACTCAGCATTTATAGATTGTAAAACCCCTGTAGATAATAAGAAAATATATGCACTACCAAGCCAAGCTTGAATACAAATTAATGTAAGTCTTATAGTGAATGTATCATTCTTTATTGAGAAGTTTGGTCCAAAAACATTTCTCAATGAGTTAACTACAGTTCCACCATCAGCAAATAAAATACTAAAGAATAGTATAGAAATAAATGCAGGTACTGCCCATGGTAAAAGATATATTGATCTAAATAATACTTTTCCTTTAATTCTGTCATTATTAAGAACTATTGCTAAAATAAATCCTAAAGCAATTGCTAAAGTTGTAGCTCCAATAGTCCAAATTACTGTCCATCCTAATATTCTCCAGAATATAGCACCAACCATACCTTGACCTAAGAAAATCATTTTATAGTTCTCTAATGCTTCCCATCCAAACTTAGCTTGGGTATCTGGTCCCATTCCTGTGAATGATAAAAGAATTGTAGTAACAACTGGAATACATACTATAAATATAGTAATTATAGCTGCTGGTGATAAAACTAAATATGGGAATCCATCTTCAAATAAAGTTTGTTTAGTTTCAATCCAGCTTCTAAATCTTGTTCCTTTAATTGTATCTTTTTCAACTGTATTGGCATCCTTAAAACATATATACATTAAGAAAATACCAATTAATACTAAGAATATTGCAAGTATACATTCAATCATGAAAATGATTGATCTATCAAGTCTACCTCCATCAGCAGCCAAAGTTATAAGACCTGCAATACCGTCTCCTTTATAGTTTCCATATCCCAAAGCATATGGAATAGCTATAGCATATATATATATTGTTGCAAAGAACATTATAATCGCTTTTACATATTGTTTATTCACTACTTGAGCAAGCCCAGGAATTAAAAAAGTAATCCAAGATACCCAAGGTAATGTTTTTTCAGTTTCAACTGGATAAACTCTTCTTAAATCTGCAACATTAATGTTAACAGTATTTATTTTTTGCTTAACAGTTTTTGAAAGCTCATACTTTTTATTTTTAATAATTTCCTCATTATATGTTTTTTCAGATTCAAATGATTTAACTAATAGAGCTTCTTTATATTTTCTCTTTAATTCTTTTATTGTATTTTCTTTAGCCTGTCCAGAAATTAAACCTTCCTTACACTTTGATTTAACTTCACTAATTCTATCATGTAATTTCTTATTTTCATTTTCTTTGAATTTTTTAAATTCAGCTTCAAATTTTTCATTGTCATTTGAACTTATTTTTGTTAACTTATTTTGAGCTTCTTTCAACTCTTTTGTTGCTTCTCTAGCAAATTCAATTACTGGTGGTATTTGAGCAATTTCTATCTTAGATTGCTCATATATTAATTCCGCATCATAAGTAAGTTTAGTATACTTTTTATAGAAATTAACAAACTCTTTAGCCTTAAATAATCTTAATTCTAATTTTTGTACTTTTGAAGGTAATGTTGTATCAACCTTTGATTTATAATCTGACACCTTTTTATTAACTTCTTCTAAAAAATCTTTTTCCTTTTTCTTATATTCATCCAATTGTTTATTATACGGATGATCTTTTTTATTTTTTACTAATTCATTTAATTTCTTTTCTAAATTTTCTTTTTCTTTACCAGTTGCAGCCTCAATTTTTTCCTGTAAAACTGAAACTTCATATAGGTATAAATTTTTTCTATCATACTCTCGATTAATATTATCATATAAATGCTTATTGAATTTTTTCAACCCTTTTACCTCCTTTTATACCTTCTGAATAACTTCATAATTAAATACTTCTAACATTTCTAATACACTTCCCTAAGTAAATCATTGCAAAAATTAAAGCTAAATAACCAATTGCACTTCCGATAAAGAATATTGAATAAAATTGCTCTCCTAAAAATGTTAATGCAAATGCACCTATTATAATTACAACCCATATTGCTACAAATAGCTTAGTAACTCTAAGTTTTGTAAAAGTAAAGTAACTGTGAATAGCTACAGCCATTGGTGTTATTATTCTAATAAAGAATGTTGATATACATACATTTAAATATGTAGAGAATAATTCTTTTGTTGTTTGACTTAGCGCATCTTCTCCTAAATTACTAGTGGATAACCACATATTAAATAAATCTGTATCTTTAGCTTTAATTAACATCTCCATAGATGTCATCATTATAATTGCTGCACATATTGCTACAATTGTATAAAATGTACCTTTGGGCATTTCTATACTTTCTCTCATGTGGATCCTCCTACTAAATAATAAACAAATTTAAGCTAGTAGCATTTTTCTTCTGTTTTAAAGCTTTAACTACTGATTGATTGAAAGGGAAAATAAGTGATTTCTAATCTTTAAGAAACTCCCGAAGGAGTTTCTATTTAAGCTTCAACTAAGAACTACTAACTTAAATTAGTTATCTTAAATACTATTAAATTTATATTTAGCTTTATTAGTTAAAGTTAGACATCATACCATCAAATGAAGCTTTAACTTCTTTATATGCTTCTTCTGCATTTGCAGGGTTCTTAGCTGACCATGATAATAAAGAGTTTTGCCATGTTTCCCAAACTTGTCCATATTCACTGAATAGAGGTCTGTTTTCAGCTACTTCATAACTCTCATAAGTTGCTTCTATAACTTTTAATTGTAATTCATCAATTCCTTCATAATCTGCAATTGTAGCATTTTCTAATACTTTACCAGTAGCATCAAATAATTCTTTAGCGTTATCTGGATTAACTATTTCTTTTATAAATGCTTGTGCAACTTCCATTTTAGCTTCATCATCTTCACATCTTGCATTTATTCCAAGACCCCATCCACCTTTCCAGTGTTTTAATGATTGTCCATTGAATGTGATTTGACTTAATGGAATGATTTCCATATTTTCAGCGCTTCCTACTAATTCACTAACTGAAGATGTTGCCCAAGGTCCATCGATCTTAATAATATCGCTTCCACCAGTTTTGAATTGTTCTTCTATATATCCACTAGCTGCATCTTTATCCCATAAAGATGTATTATTTTCTTTGTGACCTTTCCAGTAGTTATATAATCCTTCAAATAATTTTTGTTGTTCTTCAGTTAAATCTGCCCATTCTTTAGTTGCATCACTTGTTAATTCTTTTGATAATAATTCAAAATCAGCTGAATTAGTAAATGCAACTCCATACCAAGCATCGTGAACTGTAGTTAAAATTTGATTATATTCTAACTCTGTGAATTCTATATTTTGAGTTGTATCGATGTTTGCAGCTTTTGCATTTTCTACATTAACATAACCAATTAATGTTTCTATGTTATAAGGGAACGCTAAGTATTCACCATCAATATTGAAGTTTCCACCTAATCCATTATCAAAATCAGCAAATCCACCAACTTCTTCTGCCATTTCATCAGCAGGCATTGCAGCTAAAACTTGGTTTTTAGCTAGACCATATAATCTATCTGCAGGTAAAGCAAATACGTCTGCAACATCAGAGTTTGTTGCATCTGTTTGATCTAATACATCTAAGTGATCAAATGATCCTGTTTCAATTAATTCAATTGTTGCATTTGGATACTTTTCTACTATAGTATCTCTAACTTTTTCATAGTAAGGCATCCAGTCTTTTTCAGCTTGTACCTTTAAAGTAACTTTTTCATCACTATTTGATGTAGCTGTATTATTTTGTTCTCCTTTATTGCTATCCCCGCTATTACTTGATCCACAAGCTACAAAATTTAATGAAGTAGCTGCAACAAGTAATGTTACTAATAATTTTTTCATAATAATTCTCCTCCACTTTTCCAAAAATCAATTTATTTAAAGTTAATATAACTTAAATACATATTTATACTTAGGTAATTTCAGAAACGATTCCAACTCTTTGAAAATGTTTTCATTGATAATATAAAGATACATCTATTAGCTTGTCTACCCTATAAGCTACTATCAATATAAGTATTATTAGAATCTAAAACAATCTTTTAGGTATCGTTTCCAATGAAATTGAAAATTAAATCCCTCAACGGGAATTGTTAATATTTTTCATTTTTAAATATTATTTCTTTGTTTATGTTTACATAATATCTAATTCCTAAATAATCGTCAACAATTAAAAAAAAATATGTTATGTTAAATTTCATATTATTTATATATATTTAAGCACCTTTTTTTTACAATAATTTCACACATTGCTCTATTTCTACCTGTTTAAGCCATTTCTAAGCTATTAGAAGTAATTATAAAGTAGTAATTATTTATTAATACCTTTGCAAATAATACCATAATTATAGTAAACTATAGTAAACTCAAATAAAAATACATTATATTATTGATTACTATAAAAATTAATTTTAACTATGGTTGAAAGGATTAATAAATGATTGATAAATATGTAAATAGTAAAAAAATAATTGGATCTATAATTAAATTAAATCGAATAAATAAAAACATTAGTCAAAAGCAATTATCAAAAGGAATTTGTGTTCCCTCATATTTAAGTCGAATAGAAAATGGTGAATTATTACCAAGTGAAGACGTAATTTCAGTTATTTTTGATAGGCTCGGTTTAAAATTTTATGATTCTGATGAATTTTTACTAAAAGGAAAAAAATACTTAAATGATTTTTTTACTAACCTAAATTATAATGAATTTGATTATACTAACAAATTATTTGATAATCTAGAAAAAGATGAAGATAAATATATAGCTTCGCCTTTGATACTTGATTACTTTTTAGCAAAATTAGCTAGGTACTCATCCACTCCAAACAGAGATAAGTTTGAGTATTCTAAAAATATGATTTTATCATCTTTTGATTTGCTAACTGCCAAACAAAAGTATATATATAATTTCTATGCAGGAATTGATATATTAATACTTTCTAATAATAAAATCCACGGTAAACAACTTATTCAAGAAGCTTTATCGCTTAAAGAAACTGGCCATTGTTATTTTTGGTTATCATATGCATATAGAATTGAAAATAATCCTATTAAGGCTTACGACTCAATCAATAAAGCTTTAGATTTATATGTTGCGGAAGGTAATATTATAAGCATTATGTCATCATATGAAAAGATTGCAGAGGTTTATTTTATGCTAGATAATTATAGTGATGCTATTAACTATCTAGAAATTTCTTTAAATATGGCTAAAAAATTTAAAAACATTTACTTTCTTGAACATCTTAACTCAATTCTTGCTTGGGCTTATTATCGCTTAAATGACTTCAATAAAGCTCTTGAATATTTATCTTACAATAAAGGCTTAATTGATCATAGATTGATAATTCCTGATAGCGTCATTGAGTCTTTAATTTATTTTTCATTAGAAAATAAAGAATTATTAAATAAAGCTATACTTAATTTAAATAATCCAAAAACTATTCAACATATTGGTGAGCACAATTCTAAATTAATTTATGATTTATTTAAATTATTTATTGAAGATAATAATTACAATAAAAATCCATTGTGGGGAAATTTATTAAGTGAGATAAATACTAATATAACAAAACTAGTTGAGTTGAAAAAGGTATTTAACGAGTTACTAAAAAACTATTATATTATTAATAGACGTTACAAAGATGCTTTATTCTTGTAATAATGTGAAAAAGGAGGACAAACCTCCTTTTTCTTTTTTATAAAGTTGTATTGTACAAAACAACTTTATAAATCATATATTGATATAATATGATATCTTCATAAAAACTGCCCTATGGAGGATATTAAATTGAAAGATAAAAGAAATGAAAATAGAAATGAGGAATTAGATGAATATTTTAAACAATTAGATATTAAATTTGCAACACTCGAAAAATTTGGATCTTCATTATTAGTAATTGGATATTTTTTATTCATTCATGGAGCTAACATAGATATTTTAGATAGTTTGGATATGAATAATACTGGGGAAACAGCTTCCTCTGTTACCTTACTGGGTGCTGAATTAATACTAGTTGGATATGCACTACTCTTCATTGTTGCTTCTGACAGATTAGAAGAAAAGAAACTGCAAAATGATTTATTATCACAAAATACTAATTTAACCCCTCATGAAAACTTATATTATGCTTACTTTTTTTCAATTATAATTAACATGCTTAGAGTACATGCCTTATCTGAAATTGATAAAGCCAATAAATCAGGTGAAACTTTTGTATAAACTGTTAAAAAGGATGTATAAATAACTCTGATTTAATTTAATCAAATTTATACACCCTTTATAAAAATAACTTTTTTATTGTTTCTCCCAAAAATAAGGTTCATATATCTTCTTTAAATTTTTAACCATCTCATTTGAATCATTTTTACCTATTATTACTCCTGTTGATTCTTGAGTAGTTTCAAATCTAATTATTTT
Organism: Clostridium sp. RTP31139st1_H3_RTP31139_211217; assembly: GCF_040227035.1. NCBI lineage: Bacteria > Bacillati > Bacillota > Clostridia > Eubacteriales > Clostridiaceae > Clostridium > Clostridium sp. RTP31139st1_H3_RTP31139_211217. The sequence continues at coordinate 26,153 of NZ_JBCOAB010000013.1, read as the reverse complement.
ATCAACATTAATCATCTTCCTTATTTCATCTATCATATTTTCTTTATTGGCTTTTTTATTATATATTTTTATATATGAATATCCCTTAAAATCTTCCGATGGATACTTTAAAACCTTAAATCCATTTACATATCCTTTTAATTCTAATTCTTTATGTATTTCATCTATCTTTTCACTTTTATCTATGGTCATTAAATAAGCAGCACCATACCTTTCTGGTAGCTCTTCTTTTATATAATTACGATATGGCGAATATCTCAATTCTTTATATATAGTCTCCTCTGCTTCATTTTTGAAATCTCCATAATATATTAATACTGAATCCTCTACTACTACGTTAACAAAGCAGTGCAACCCTCTATCATTAAATAAATTAATCAACTCTTTGCTTTCTAAATAACTCATTTTATATAGTTTCAAACATCTATTATTCTTTATATCAAATAGCATAGCTCCATCCATAGCTACAACTGGTAATTTTATTCTTATATCTTTTAACGCCTCCAATAAGGCTGCTGGTGTTCTCATTGTTACTATTGTAAACTCTGCTCCATCATCAAGCATTTTATTTAACTCAACCTTACTATATGGTGTTAAGGTTGATTGCATATTTAATAATACCTTGTCTAACTCAGATACAAATAAAACATTTTTATTTTTCTTTCGTGGAATTCTTGCTGTATTTATTATTAATGCTAAAATTATCCCTATCATTGTATCTAAGATTCTGTTTATAACAAATAAATATGGATTAGTATCAGTAAGATGATTTACTACTATGCTCAAATATACAACACATGAAAAATATGAAGCATTTTTTTTATTAATAATAACCGTTGTATATATTACTGGTATTATTAGTATTGATATTAAAATATATCTTATTAACTCATTGTCTAATGGCAATAAATAAAATTCTACTAATATCATTATTAGTCCAAAAAACGCGCCTATAAATGTTCCTATTGTTCTTTGAATAGCATTAGCTTTTGCATTACTTGTATATGGCTGCATACACCATAATACCGATAACGCGGTGTAAAAAGGAGCCCCTTGTCTTCCCCTAATTAAATAAATAATAAATCCTAACAGTACTCCAATTGATGATTTAATAATACGCATTCCTATAGGTGGAAGTGCTGTTAACTTTGTCTTCATTATTTCCCTCCATCTTTTTTTATTTAAACTATAACATTTACTTTTAGTTTAGACAATAAATGAGCAGTATTTTCATATCATATTTATTATTAATATTTTAGGAGAACTTATGATTGATAATATAAATGATTATCCTGGTACAAGCATTATTATTTTAAGCTATAATAACCTAAACTATACTAAACAATGTATTGAAAGTATTAGGAAATATACCTCTAATGAAAACTATGAAATTATTGTTATTGATAATAATTCAAATGAAGAAACAACAAATTGGCTAAAGCTTCAATATGATATAAAACTTCAATTAAATACTACTAATAATGGATTTCCTGGTGGTTGCAACGATGGAATAAAGTTTGCTAATCCTATGAATGATATTTTACTTTTAAATAATGATATTGTAGTAACTAAAAACTGGCTTACTAATTTAAAAATTGCCTTATATAGTAATGATAATATAGGAGCTGTTAGCCCTGTTACTAACTCTTCTTCCTATTGGCAAAGCATTCCTGTTAACTATAATACACTTGATGAAATGCAAAACTTTGCATCTCAAATTAATATAAGTAATAAAACACGCTGGGAAGAAAGGGTTATGGTTGTTGGATATTGTATGCTTATTAAAAGATCGGTTTTAAATAAAGTTGGATTGCTTGATGAAGATTATTTTCCCGGAAACTTTGAAGATGATGATTATTGTTTCAGAATAATACTCTCTGGATATAAAGTTTTATTATGTCGAGATACTTTTGTTCATCATTATGGAAGTGCTTCATTTAATAAAAATAGTTCATATGCAAATATAATGGAAACTAATAAAGTGAAATTTGAAAGTAAATGGGATATCAATATTACTGATGTACATTTTAATTTATCTTACTTATCATTAGTTCCTGAAAAAGAAAACTTAAAAGTATTAGATGTATATGGAAATTGTGGAGTTAATGGATTAATGCTTAAGTTTTATAGAAAAAATCTTGATTTTTATATTGGAAATTCCTCCAGTGGTTCCTATAAAATAGCATCAAAACTTCATAAAACTTTTAGTTTAGAAGATAATTTAGGAGATGGTTTTGATTACATTTTAATAAATAATGGTGATAAGTTCTTGACAGATATTAATGCTAAAAATTTAGTTTTAAAAGCTTTAAAAGCTTCTAGGAATCTTGCTTTATTTATTTCTTCAACCTTATATACTGATCCTAATGCAGAAAATGCAAAGAATTTATCTTTATTCCATGATTACATGACCATGAATAACTTCATAATAACTAGGAAATTTTCTCATGGTGATAGTGTAGTTAACTTTTATATGAAGTGCTAATTTTAAATATAATAAAAAAATAATTTAAGGATATAATAAATTCCTAGTTTAAAAAATTAGATAAATATATAATTTTTCAATATAATGTATTTATTAATCCTTATAAAAATATTAAGGTACTTTTCAATATATTTAATAACATTGATATACACTATAGAGGAACCTTTCTCTTCATTACTCTATAGTGTATATCCTATTACTAAAGTCTTGTTAAAATATCTGTCCAAGTTTCCACTACTGATTTTTCTTGCTGTTCTTTTGAATAATTAGCCAAAATAAATTCTCTTGCCTTTTTAACTTTACTCAAATATTCTTCATTTCTATTTTCTATTAATTCAATAACTTCTTCAACTTTTTTACATATATCTATAACGTCTCCCTGCTCAACCCTATAAGAAAACTCCTCTTTAAAATATTCCTTTGCTCCCTGGCCATGATAACCAATTACAACGCACCCCATAGCCATTGCTTCTGCTGCTGATAATCCAAACCCTTCTTCATCAGATAAACTTATATAAATTTTACTTTTTTCTAATCTTTGTAATACATTTTGGTGTGTTTCGTTTTTAATTATATCAAAGGTATACCCCTTTAAATTATCTCTTATTTTTAAAATATTTATTATTTGTATAAAATCTTGTATATTATTTTTTTCAATAATGCTAATCACCTTATTTTTAGATTCATAATTAGGATTAATACCATAATACTCTATACAATTTATAATTCTATTAATTATTCTATCTTTAAATGTATATTCTAAGTATTCTTTATTATCTTGTGAAATTGATATTATACCAATAATTTCATCACTTAAATATGGACTTTTCTCATTATAATTAGCACCAAATCTACTAAATGTAAGATATGCCCCTTGATTAAAAATCACCTTTTTAACTCCTGGAACTATATTTAATATATTTGGGCCATATATCTCTGGTATTACTAAAATATCATTCTCAAAATTTATTAATACATCCTTAAAATAAAGTATTTTAGTATTATTTGCAAACCATGTGCACCTAAAATTATCGACTTCATGTAAAACATATGCATTAAAATTATTTTTGTTTAATATATCTACATTTTCATAAATTACATGTATTCCTCCATATGGCGTATTATCACATGGGCATAAAAAAAGTATACGATTCATAGCTATCTCCTATATTTATTCTATATTATTTTATAACCATACTATTTAATAATTAACCCTAATGTTACACACCGCACTTTTAACCATTAATTAGATTTTTGAATATATTATAAAAAGCTATATATAAAAAAACTTATTATATCTCTAATTTATTAATTTAAAATAATATGATTAATATAATATTTTTTCTATATTTAATTACCAAATTTCAGGAGGTTAACTATGTTAAATTTTACATTCTATTGGCCTAATTTAGATAGTTCTGCTTTAACTAAAGACATTTGTCTTATTCCTTTTATTTTAAGAAAATATTTCAAATATAATTCTAAAATTATTACCTTTGAAAAAAATGATTTTTCTGATGCTAAAAAATATCTAGACAATCTACCAATTGAAATAGTTTCTAGCGATGAAGAAGTTAATGATTATTTAATAAATACTGATGTATTAATGCTTGTGGGATATTATAATTTTAATATTTCAATAATAAAGAAGTATAAAAAACTAAATCCTAATGGATTGGTATATTTAAAAACGGATTTCAATCCATATTGGTTATCTACAATTAATGTTGATGAAAATTTGAAAAACAATTTATCATTAATTGATATTTTTACTGTAGAATCCTATCATTTATTAAATATTATAAATAGTACTTGGCCCTATAAGGCTAGCTATTTAACTCAAGGTTATTATGATTTTACTGGAAATAATAATATAGTGAAATATGAAGATAAAAAAAATACTATACTCACTGTTGGAAGATTAGGTGACTATTCTAAAGCTACTGAAATATTGATACAAGCCTTTATTTCTATAACTGATAAAATTCCAGATTGGAAATTACAATTAGTAGGACCTTGCGAAGATTGGTTAATAAATTATACTGAAAATTTATTAGCAACATGCCCCCAAGCGCGAGATCGAATAGAATTTGTTGGCCCTATCTCTGATAAATATGAATTAAAAAAACTATATGAAAATGCTAAAGTCTTTTGTTTACCATCACGATTTGAAGGATTTCCAAATGTTTTTCCTGAGGCTGCCTCTAACGGCTGTTATATAGTTTCTAGTAATGTTCATTGCTTTAATGATATAACAAACTTTGGCCTATTCGGAAGTAATTTTCAAATTGATAATATTGAAAATTTATCAAATGTATTAGTTAAAGTTTGTAATGATGAAAATAGACTAAAAAGTGTTTGCTACGGAATACAGGAATATAGTAATATTCATTTTAACTGGATTAAACAATGCAAAAAATTAGATTCTCTTATAAAATCAAAACTCAATGCCAATACTACAAAAAAAACAGATGTAAAATTAGTAAGTATATTACTGCTTTCCTATAATAGACTTCAATATATAAAACAATGCTTAGATTCTATTTTAAATCAATCTTACCCTAATATTGAAATAATAATATCTGATGATCATTCAGATAATTTTTCTAAAACTGATTTAGAAAATTATATTAATCAAAATAATACCGGTAATATATCTAACTATGTAATTCATTATAACGAAAAAAATTTAAAAACAGTAAAAAATATAAATAATGCAATTAAATTGAGTCATGGAGATTATCTAGTATATTTATCTGATGATGATTTATTTTATTCAGAAAATACCATAAGTGATATTGTAAAATTCCATGAAAATAACCCTGAATATGGGGTAGCTGTTGGTAGAATAGCTTGTTTTAAAGATGAGGATCCTAATAAGTTCTATTGGACTAGTCCAAATCCACTGCATACTTCTTTTATTAATGGATTGGCAATTGATTGTTTTAAATCAATTCTTAGATTTAGAGGCTCTTTCTTCCCTGCTCCAGGTCTTTCCTATAAACGTTCAACCATAGATACTTATGGATTATATGATGAAAGTTATGTTTTACTCGAAGATTTACCTAGATTTTTACAGCTTACTAGAAATGGCTGTAGAATAGGATTTATAGATTCTATTTTAGTTAGGTATAGATATTGTGGAAATTCAACTAATCCGGAAGGCAATAGTAATACAACTAATACTATATTGCAAGATGATATGAATTTAACTTTATCAAAAGAAATGGATCCATATATGTTTCTATTAAACGATTAAATTTTTAATATATGTATTAAATAGAAAAACTATAGAGTATTTTAACTAAATTTTTTTTACTCTATAGCTTTTTATTTTGATTAGTATTTACTAAATATGACTTATTCTAATCCAATCATGAGGAACTATATCATCCATATTAGCTTCTTTTTGATTAAGCCATATATCAGGAGTTATAATAATTTTATTTTTATTATTATTTAACCATGCTGCCCACCAACTTGCTGTGCTATTTGCTAATATGTTATGCTTACAACTACTCATAATCTGTATATTAGTATAATTAGTCTTATCTATAGCTACATCAATAACTTTTACACTTGTATTTTTAAATGTTTCTTTAGCCCATTCTCTATCATCAGTAAAAACATAAAATTGAGGATTACTTACCTTTTCTTTAATATACTTCAATGAATTATCATAATATTTTTTTGTAGTTATTCCTGTAAATATATTTGCAGCATTACCTTGAAGATAATCACCTCTTCTTACATGTATTCCAACTGAATTTGTGTTTTTTAACTCATTAACTAATTCACTTTTTTCTTTATCTAATGTATTTTTAAATATAAACTCTTTTCTTAGTATTTTTTCTATATCTTTAAAATATTTCTCACTCATCCAATATCCATTTAAATAAACATTATCATAATTTAATATATCAGCATTATAATAAGGTTGATTTTCACAATCAATAATTTTTATATTTCTACAATTCTTTATAATAAATTCATTTGGATCTTCTGTAATATAAATATCTTTATTAATATCAAAAATTCTATTTAAACAAAAATCATATCTAAATTCCCATGTTTTATATGCACTTATATCTAAAACTACATACTTATTCATTTCTTTAAGCTTTCTAGCTAATGCATATTGAAACATTTGATTCCCCGTTCCACCCATTACCCTAACAATTATCATTTTATTTCTCCTAACACTATTTTTAATATCTAATTAATTATCCTTTTAGTTATGCTTTTTAGAGAAAAAATATAAAGTCCTCTCATAGTAATTTATATTTTATTTTTTTAGATTTAAATGAGAATAATAAATTTCGATACAGAACTTTTCCTACTCTAATCTAAAATCTAAATTATTTTTTATAACTTACACATCTTAATATATTTCACAAGTTTTTCTCTAAGATCTCCTCTCTTTAAAGCAAATTCAATATTAGCTTGTAAAAGCCCTAAATTGTCTCCTACATCATATCTATTACCAACAAACTCACATGCATACATTGCTTCAATAGATATTAATTGTTGTAATGCATCTGTTAATTGTATCTCTCCATTTTTTCCTGGCTTAACATTATTTAAAACTTCAAATATTTGAGGTGTTATTATATACCTTCCTAAAATCGCAATATTACTAGGAGCTTCATCTATAGTAGGCTTTTCAATAAGCGCTTTAACTTTATATACGTTTTCTCTATATATAATCCCTTTATTATTCCATACTTCATCACGTCATTTTCATTTACCTTTTGAACTCCTAATATGGATGTTTTATACTCATTAAAACAATTCATCAATTGTTTCAAGCATGGAACTTCACTATCTATAACATCATCACCAAGCATTACTGCAAAAGGTTCATTACCAACAAAGGATTTTGCACAAGAAACTGCATCACCCAATCCTTTTGGCTCTTTTTGTCTTATATAATGTATATCTGCCATACTAGATATCTTTCTTACTATATCTAACTCTTTAAGTTTTCCTGACCTCTCAAGCTGCATTTCTAATTCTATAGATTTATCAAAATGATTTTCTATAGATTCTTTATTTCTTCCTGTTATTATTAATATTTCTTCTATTCCAGAATCAACTGCTTCTTCTATAATATATTGAATCGTTGGCTTATCAACTATTGGCAACATTTCTTTAGGTTGTGCCTTAGTTGCTGGTAGAAATCTAGTACCAAGACCAGCAGCTGGTATTACAGCTTTTCTAACTTTCATATTCTCAATTCCCCCATCTAATAAAATATTTTATTATCCTAATTTTTCATATATTTAAATTTATAAATATTAACTTAAACTTCTCCTTTCTATTCTATGAAAATAAATTATTTCTGTTTACTTTTTCTTATAGCAATTTAATTAACTAAAAATAAAAATTAAGGAGCTATACCAAATTCATGATATAACTCCTCAATTTCAATATTCTATTATTTTTAATTGCCAAAATATTAATTTAAATAAAATAATTTATACCTCTCAAGATATATAAATTTACTTATTTCTTCTATTGTCTATTATAATAATTAATTCCTTCACTAGGTCTAAAATAAGTTCTTATATATCCATCAGATGATACAAAAACAATTTCATTCTTACTTTCATCATAGTAAATTTCATCATTATCTTCAGCCTCAAACTTATGTAAAGATGTTGCAGAATTAATAACTTCATTTGCCCCTTTTAAATACTCTTCTTTAGTAGAATATCCAAACTCACTTCTATGCTTTAAAAAGTGATCTTCCCATAAAGCTTCATTTCTAAATTCAAGGGATACGTTACTACTTTGCTCACTTTGAGCTGTATTAAATATTTCTCCCCAATTAGGTGTTATATTAAATACCTTACCAACAAGTAAAAGTATAACAACTAATCCTGCAGCTATAACACTTCCAAATGTATATTTCTTTTTATTATTATTGTTGTTGTAACTTCTATTATTACTATAGTTATTATTTTCTTGTTTATTGCTTATATCAAAATTATTTATATTATCCTTATTTACATTATTGTTATTATCTTTATTCTTCTTTCTACACTCACTACATCTTTTTGGAATATCTAAATCCTTACTTTTATAAAAATTAACTTCTGAATCAGTAAGAGTAAAATCTTTTCCACACTGCTTACATGTTCTCTTTATCACACTGTACCTCCATTTAACATTTTACTTTCTTATTCCTACAATATAGAACTTTATCATATTATAAGTGTGCTTTCTTAACATAATATATATATTCTATTAAACTAATATTATCATAAAATTAAATAATTGCAAAAAGAAGTTATTTCTCTTAATAATTTTGTAATTATATTTAAACAAAAAATTTATATATAATATTACAAATTTATCACAAACTAAAGATATATTTCATAATCAAAAATTTAAGGGAGTGATATTTGTGAAAAAACTTTTAGAATATCTATTTATTATTGAAGGAATTCTATTTGGAATAATAGGTGTTTTATTTTTCATTAATCCATTTAGTACATTTTCAAGCTTTATTAATATTTGTGGAGTATTAATAATTGTAGCTGGAATATTTGCAATTATTAGGTCCTTTACTTCTATGAACAATGTTTTTTTGATTGTAAATGGAACAATTTCAATTTTATTTGGATTGCTTCTTTGCTTCTCTCCTGCAGAAACAATTGACACAATTGCGTTATTTTTTGGTTTATGGGCACTTATTAGAGGAATTTACTTATTCATTATGGCAATTAAATATAAAAATTTAGGATTTAACTTTCATACAGTATATATAATTCTTTTATTCATTTTAGGATTATTGATATTATTTAATCCTTTTATAGCAATATTAGCTACACCTTATATTATAGGTATTTTCTTTATAGTTACAGCTATTTGCGAAATTTATTTAGGATTTAAAATTTAATTATGACTTTTAAAAAACTTTTTTAATAAGACGAATTGTCAAGCTAAGTGCAACACTTAGCTTGACAATTCGTCATAAATAAAAAAGAGCTAGCTTTTACACTAACTCTTAATATAACTCTACTATACAACTTTAGTAGTCCACTCCTCGCAATTCCAGATATCTGTTACAACATCCTTATAGAACTCAGGCTCATGGCACACAAGTAAAATACTTCCCTTATATTCCTTTAAAGCTCTCTTTAATTCCTCTTTAGCTTCAACATCTAAATGGTTAGTAGGCTCATCTAGGATTAAGATATTTGTTTCTTCATTAATAAGCTTACATAATCTTACCTTTGCTTGCTCTCCACCACTTAATACACATACCTTACTTTCAATGTGCTTAGTTGTTAAACCACATTTAGCAAGAGCTGATCTTACTTCATATTGAGTCTTAGAAGGGAACTTTTCCCATACTTCTTCAATACAAGTATTATAATTAGCTTCTTTTATTTCTTGTTCGAAATAACCAATTTGTTGATATTCACCTAAACTAACTTCTCCACCTAATGAAGGAATTACTCCCATTAAACTCTTTAAAAGTGTAGTCTTACCAAGCCCATTTGCTCCAACTAAAGCTATCTTTTGTCCTCTTTCCATATAAAGATTTAGAGGTTTAGTTAAAGGCTCATTATATCCAATAACTAAATCTTTAGTTTCAAATATAACCTTACCTGAAGTTCTTCCCTTTAAGAAATTGAATTCTGGCTTTGGTTTTTCAGCTGCAAGTTCAATCATTTCCATCTTATCAAGCTTCTTTTGTCTAGCCTTTGCCATACCACTTGTTGCCACTCTTGCTTTATTTCTAGCAACGAAATCTTTAAGTTGTGCAACCTCTGCTTGTTGTCTTTCATATGCAGCTTCTAATTGTGCTTTATTAGCTTCGTAAATTCTTTGGAATTCATAATAATCCCCAACATATCTAGTAAGCTTTCTATTTTCCACATGATAAATTAAGTTAATAACTGAATTTAAGAATGGAATATCATGTGATATTAAAATAAATGCATTTTCATATGATTGTAAGAATCTCTTTAACCATTCAATATGCGCTTCATCTAAATAGTTAGTAGGCTCGTCTAGTAAAAGAATATCAGGATTTTCAAGTAAAAGCTTTCCTAATAATACTTTAGTTCTTTGTCCACCACTAAGTTCAGTAACATCTCTGTCAAGACCTACATCTAAAAGTCCTAACCCCTTAGCAACTTCTTCTGCCTTAGCATCTATAACGTAAAATCCATTATTATCTAACATGTCTTGAATAACAGCTGTTCTTTCTAAAGCCTTATTCATTTCATCTTCGTCCATTTCGCCCATTCTACCATAAAGTTCATTCATTTCAGTTTCCATGTCAAATAAGTATTGGAATGCACTTCTAAGGACATCTCTTATAGTTAATCCTTTTGCAAGTTCAGCATGTTGATCCATATAACCAACTCTAACTCTATTACTCCAAATTACTTTTCCCTCATCAGGCATTAATTTGCTAGTAATTATATTCATAAATGTAGACTTACCCTCACCATTTGCTCCAATAAGACCTACATGTTCTCCCTTTAGTAATCTAAATGATACATCTTCAAAAATTGCTCTATCACCAAATCCATGGCTGATATTCTTAACTGTTAAAACGCTCATCCTCATCCTCCAGCAACGTAAAATTTATAATAACTTTATTTATATCAATTTATTTTTTTACATTAAAATAAGGGTGTATCCAATCTCTTAGTTGCAATTAGGCAATTTCAAATTATATATTAAACTTACAGCATAAGCTTAATTAATAACACTTCACCTATAATTTGCCACTTTAAATTGGCTACCTCCCTTATTCATTATACATAAAATTTAGTTAAAATAAATAGAAATTTGTTTCTATTTTTAGTAATCATATTCTCTTGTATCTTCACAAAGTGAAATCTTAAGCACGTCATTCTCAACTGTCTTTTTATATGAACATAAAAATTCATTTAATTCATTGTCCGCTAAATCTATTTTTCCTGGGCTTTTTAAAATAACGTTATGTTCATCTAAAAGAATAGTAAGATTATTTTTATCGTTATTTATTGTATATTCAGTTGCACCTTTTACTTTTAGTCTATCTTTATATTTTTCTTGAAAACCTAAAGTTCTTCTAACTTTTTCATAATCTTTAGGATCAGTTGAAATATTATTTAAGCCTAAACTTTTAAGTTGCTCTTCAAATCCTGTAGTATCTATTCCATATCTCTCCATAAGTTTAGTTTGCATTTTTAAAAACTTATCTTGAGAAATGTTATTTTGTACCATATACTCAGTTAATTGGTTTGAAAAATCCGCCATAGATAGCTTACCTTCAGCAACCTTATAATATAAACTATAAATATATGATTCAAATTGATCTACATCTTTATCATTAACTCTATTTTTAAGCTCATTAAAGTCAATTATTTTATCCATATTCTCTCCTCCTAAGCTCATGTCCTTTTACAAATATTATATACTATACACTCTAGTTTTTCCACAAAGTATTATTGTGAATATTATCTAATTATCTTAACTTTTAACTTTAATCCAAACCTCTTGATATAATTCTAAATTCTCCTTATCTAAAAACTTATATCCTTCACACTTATCTAATATTTCTTGTGGCATATATGCATTTTCATTATTCTTAATTTCATCAGCTTGTTCCTCCATAGCTTGCTTTTGTGGTGTAGTATATCCTATTTCATCAGCTGTTCTTAACGCTATGTCTTTACTACTCATAAAATCTATAAATTTTTCTGCTCCGCTGACATTTTTTGCAGACTTAGGAATTGCCCAAGAGTCTAACCAGAAATCAGCACCTTCTTCTGGAATTACATATTTAAATCTATCGTCTTCAGCTTCTAAGTTTAATCCCTCTCCTGACCAAATCATAGCAATAGATTTTTCCCCTGATCTCATTAAATCTAAAACTTCATCTGCTCCATATGTTGGATTTAATTCTTTCTTTTGCTTTATTAATAATTCTCCAGCTTCTTTTAATTCTTCTTCATTAGTTGAATTTAATGAATATCCTAATGTTTTTAAAGCTACTCCAATTGTATCTCTCATATTATCAAACATAAATACTTCATCTTTATATTTAGAATCAAATAAGCTCTTCCAACTTGTTATGTCTTCATCAATAACTTCAGTATTATATATTAATCCAATTGTACCGTTCATATATGGTACAGTATAATCATTATTAAGATCATATGGTTTACCCATATCCCCTTCATTCATATTTACTATATTAGGTATATTATCTTTATTTATCTTTTGAAGCAATTCTTCTTTTATCATCTTTTCAGCCATATCATCCGAAACTAAAATAACATCATAATCTACCTTTCCGCTAGCAACCTCTTGATACATATACTGCATATCATCAAAAGTTTTTTCATTTACTTTTATTCCCGTTGCTTTTTGGAATTCTTTATAAACTTCTTCTGCTGCATTAGCACCATAATTTAATACATTTATTTCTTCACTAGCTTTACTTTCACAACCAGCGAATATTCCAATTGTAATTAGTATACTTATTAATATAGCACCTAATTTCATCTTATTTCTTTTCATAGAATAAACTCCCTTCATATGTAAATATCAATCTACTTAGTATTATAGTATTATTTCACCTAATAATTCTATTCATCAATTATATAATTTACTATATTTAAGTAAAATAAAAAAGACCTAAAGGTCTTTTATTAATAATTATTATTTTTTAATACTACTTATTATTAATTTAATAATATATTTTATCTTTATTTTATAGCTATTGCTTCTATTTCTATAACTGCATCTTTAGGCAATTTTGCAACTTGAACACAACTTCTAGCTGGTTTATTTTCAGTAAAATAAGTTCCATAAACTTCATTTACTGCTTCAAAATCATTTAAATCTTTTAAAAATATACTTGTTTTTATTACATTATCTAATGATGTTCCAGCTGATTCTAATATAGCTTTTACATTCTCCATTGATTGCTTAGTAGCAAGCTTAATATCTGTTACTAATTCTCCTGTTGAAGGATTTAGTGGAATTTGTCCTGATGTATAAACAAAATCTCCAACTGCTATTCCTTGTGAATATGGACCTATTGCTCCTGGTGCATTATTAGTCTGTATTACTTCTCTCTTCATTATTTTTCCTCCTACCTTCTTATTCAATAAAATAACTTAATTTTTACCATTTAAATAATATTATATTATACATTTGAACATTTTCATATATATTAATAAAATTTACCATAAATTTATCATTTAACTATTTAAGATTTTTTACATTAGTGGTAAAATAAATAATTAAGATAATACTATAAACATAAGTGAAATTCTAAATTTCAACTTATATTAAATTCTAGCTTTATTTAATATAAGTTACATAATTAAGAACAGGAATTTCCTTTTTAACTTATCTTAAAAATTAAATAAACTAATCACAAAAATTACGTATAAATAAAGGGGCGATTTAAATGACTAAAAAAGTAAACATCGATTGGAATAACTTGGGGTTCGAATACATCAAAACTGATTTCCGTTACATTTCTAATTGGAAAGATGGTAAATGGGATGCTGGCCATTTAACAGAAGATAATATGCTTACAATAAGTGAAGCATCTTGCGCACTTCATTATGGACAATCCTGTTTTGAGGGATTAAAGGCTTATAGAACTAAAGAAGGAAAAATTCAACTTTTCAGACCTAATAAAAATGCTGAAAGACTTAATTCAAGTCTTAGAAAACTTCTTATGCCTGAAATTCCGGAAGAAAAGTTTATAGATGCTTGTATGCAAGTTGTTAAAGCTAACGAAGCTTATATTCCACCATATGGAACTGGTGGTACATTATATTTAAGACCATTTGTAATAGGTGTTGGAGATAATATTGGAGTTAAACCTGCTCCTGAATATATATTCTGTGTATTCTGTTTACCTGTTGGTGCATACTTTAAAAGCGGACTTACTCCTTGTAACTTTATGATTGCTGATTATGATAGAGCTGCTCCTCATGGTACTGGTGGACAAAAAGTTGGTGGTAACTATGCTGCTTCAATGCATCCTCATAAAATAGCTGCTGATAGAGGTTTTGCAGATTGTATTTACCTTGACCCTGCAACTAGAACTAATATTGAAGAAGTTGGTGCTGCTAATTTCTTTGGTATAACTAAAAATAATGAATTTGTTACTCCATTATCACCTTCTGTCTTACCAAGTATTACAAAATATTCTCTAATGGAAATTGCAGAAAAATATTTGCATATGCCTGTATATGAAAGACAAGTTCCTATAGATTCTCTTGATGATTTTAAGGAAGCTGGTGCTTGTGGAACAGCTGCAGTTATAACTCCAATTGGAGGAATAGAGTATAAAGATAAACTTCATGTATTCTACAGCGAAACTGAAGTTGGGCCTGTAACTAAAGAACTTTATAGAATTCTTTGCGGAATTCAATTTGGTGATATCGAAGCACCTGAAGGCTGGATTTATACAGTAGAATAATTGTATTATTAATGGACATTTTCTAATAGAATTTGTCCATTTTTTAATTTATTTATACATAGTTATAACTATTTAGTAACTTATATTAACATATGAAAACTTTAGGAGGATTTACTATGAAGAAAGCTTTTTCACTTGGATTATTAGCTGCTTTTTTCTTTTCATTCACATTTATACTTAATAGTCAAATGAATATTTCTGGGGGAAGCTGGGTATGGATCGCCTCTCTTAGATATCTATTTATGTTACCTATTTTATTTATAATACTTTTATTAAAGAAAGAAATTAAACCTGTTTTTAAATCAATAAAAAGTGATCCAAAATCTTGGTTCATTTGGAGCACTGTAGGTTTTGGATTATTTTATGCACCTCTTAGCTTCGCCTCAAAATACGGCGCTTCTTGGATGGTTGCAAGCACATGGCAAATTACTATTATAGCTGGGGCTCTCTTATCTCCATTATTTTTCACTATAACTATAGGACCTAATTATATAGCTCATAAAAGAAATTCTATACCAAAAAAGGCATTATATTTCTCAGTAATAATATTAATAGGAGTATTTTTAATTCAAGTTCAGCAAGCAAATAATATTTCATTTTCTCAAATTTTATTTGGGGTAATTCCAGTAATAATTGCTGCATTTGCTTATCCATTAGGCAATAGAAAAATGATGGATGTTTGTAATAATGAATTAAATACCTTCCAAAGAGTCTTTGGTATGACTTTATGTAGCCTTCCTTTTTGGCTTATTTTATCTATTTTGGGAATAGTAACAGTTGGTTTACCTTCAGATAGCCAAGTGCTTCAATCTTTTTTAGTAGCTTTATTTTCTGGAGTAATTGCTACGACTTTATTTTTTAAAGCTACAGAACTTGTTAAAGGCAATCATCATCAGCTTGCTGTAATTGAAGCAACACAAGCCGGTGAAGTTATTTTCACACTTCTTGGAGAAATTTTAATATTAAAAACAACCTTACCAACAACTATTGGCTATATAGGAATTGTCTTAGTTATTGTAGGTATGATATTAAATAGCTTATTTTCTGATTAATGAAAAAGGTAGCAGTATAAATTAGTATACTGCTACCTTAAATAAAATTATAAATTTTATTTAATTAATCAAAATTACAACTACAAATTATAATACGTAGTGTATTTATTCATTAATTAAAAATTATTTATTTTTTTCTATTAATAATTCGATGTTACATTTACATCTTCCGCCACGGCATCCACCAGCACCTGCACCAGTTTCTTCCTTAACTTCTTCGAAAGAAGTTGCCCCATTCTTTACAGCTTCAACTATTTGTTCTTCTGTTATTCCTCTGCATAAACATACTTTTGACATAATTCCATCTCCTTTGTGTCTATTTTTAACCTATAATTTTTCCAAGTAATTATTCTTCTATAGAAATAGCTTGTACAGGACATCCATCACAAGCTTCTCTTACTGAATCTTCTAGATCACTTGAAATTTCACCTTCAATTGCAACTGCAACCCCTGTGTCTAATGAAAATACGTCTGAACAGACACCTTCACATAATCCACAGCTAATACATACATTTTCATCTACAAATGCTTTCATTTTGCTTATTCCTCCGTCTAAATGTATTTATAGGTTTCCCTAAACAATATTATCAACTAATAATAATTATTTGTCAATATTATTTCTTACTATTTTAGTCAACTTTAATTTTTACAAAAAAATGACAGCTAAGATTAATAGCTGCCATCAATAATATTATTAAGAATTTTTCTTTTCTTTTGTTATAAAGTAATATGGTAAACCTACAAATAATACTCCACCAACAAAGTTACCTAATGAAACCCAAAGTAAGTTATGAACCATGCCCATAATAGTAACATCTGCTCCGTGAGGTAATAATAATCCCATAGTTAAGAATCCCATATTTGCAACACTATGTTCAAATCCAGCAGTTATAAATGTGAATAAACACCACCATATCATTAGTATTTTTGCTGTTTCTTCTTTTAATTTATATGCACACCAAGTTGCTAAACAAACTAATACATTACATAATAAACCTCTTAGGAATAATTCCATTCCTGGTGTATTCATCTTTGTTGCAACATTGTTTACAATAAATTCTCCAATATATTCACTTTTACCGCTAGCAAGTCCAGCTTGTACATATAGTAATGCCCCTACAACACCACCTATTAAGTTACCAAACCAAACTGCAATCCAAATCTTTAATGCATCTAACCAAGTTACTTTCTTTTCTAAAGCTCCAATAGTCATTATCATTGCATTACTAGTAAATAAATCTCCACCACACATAAATACTAAAGTTAAAGCAACACCAAAGCATGCTCCCATTAATATTTTGTAAGTTTCAACGCCTGCATGATGCATTGTTCCGCCAATTGTATAAATTAACATAATTCCTAAGCTTACAAAAAAGCTTCCTAAGAATGCAGATGTTAAATATTTAGCTATACTCTTATTAAATAAGCCAATTTTTACTTCTGCAGAGTGAGTTAAATTATCAATTTCTCTCTTATACATTTCTACACCTCTACCTAATTTATAATCTTTGTATTTTTTTATCACAATTATATATGATACAACTTTTTTCTACTTTTTTCAAACGAAAAATCCCATACTTTTAAAATTCCTCAAACTATTAATATAAAGGTTTACTTTTTAAACAAATAAAAATAATGATTAAAAAAACTTATATTTTATTAATTGTATAGTCAAAATTAATATCTATATTCTACTTCAATAATCAATTAATTTTATAAATAAGAAACCCTAGTTAAATCTTATTAATCTAACTAGAGTTCTAAACCTTTATTAACTTTCAATTATTTTATTTATTCTTTTAATATACATTTCTCTTATTTTTTCATACTGTAATAATGACTTTTTACCAATAGTTATCTCTATACCTTTGGATTTTAATTTTTCACTCCATGAATCATTACTATTTAATATATCATCAATTACATGCTTTCCTGGAATTATAAATAAAGACTTCAATACTATTTTTTTAGTATCATCTTTTAGTATTTCTTCAATTGCTAAATCTAAAGTTTTTTCACCTTCTAAAGTTGCTAAATAAACTCTTTTATTACACTTCTCTCTCACTGATTCTGCAATAATATCATATATTTTATTTGAGTTTTTCTTAGATCCATGCCCAACTAATAATATGTCACTTTTCTCTGAATCATCACAAATTATATTTGCTATTTCCTTACTTTCTTTTATTAGTACTTCTTCTTCATTAGAAAATAAAGTTTTACAAACCACTATTCTTTTCATAGAGTATTTATATTCATCAACAACTTCTTCTATACGTTTTATATCACTAGTACTCATTATGTGTAATGGCTGTATTATAACTTCTTCATACCCTTGGTTAACTAAGTTAAATAATGCCTTACTTAAATGTGGAATAATATAATCATGTCTTTCTTTTAAAAGTTCAATTATTTTATTTGATGTAAAAGCCTTAAGTACTGTATACTCTCCATCAAAATATTCATTTAAATCCTGCTCTAATAAACCTATACTTTGTTTAATCCCCTCTAAATTTGCACTTCCAAACGCTACTAAAACTATTGCTTTACTCATAAAATCCCCCCTTTTTTTAGTTAAGAGTTAAGAGTTAATTAATAAATTCTACTTAGGCTGAATTTATAATATTTTTTGAAACTCCCCAACTATTAACTCAAAACTATTAACCCTTAACTATCTAAAGACTATTAACTATTTAATTCCCTTATGGTTGAAATCTTTTAAATGTTTCTAAGAATTTATCTATGTGTTCTTCAGTATGAACTGCACTTAAAAACATTGATTCAAATTGAGATTGTGGTATATTGAATCCATTTTTATTCATATGCAAGAAATATTTTCTAAACATTTCTAAATCACAGCTTTTTGCATCTTCATAAGTTCTAACAGGATTTCTATCTGTAAAGAATACAGTCATCATTCCCCCAACTCTATTAACTGTTAATTTAATTCCCTTTTCTCTTGCAATATCTTCAATTCCATTTTGAAGCTTTTCACCTAATTTATTTATATGATCATAAATTCCTTGATTTGCTTTTAATATATTTAAAGTCGCCATTCCAGCTGCCATAACAACTGGATTTCCTGACATAGTACCAGCCTGATATACTCCGCCTACAGGTGATAATTTTTCCATTATATCACGTCTACCACCATAAAGACCACAAGGAAGTCCTCCCCCTATTATCTTTGCATAAGTAATTAAGTCTGGCTTAACATTGAATAAACTTTGAGCCCCTTTATAAGCAACTCTAAATCCACTCATAACTTCATCAAATATTAATAATGAACCATATTCATCACATAATACTCTTAAAGTTTCCATAAATTCATCTTCAGCCTTAACTACTCCCATATTACCTGCAACTGGCTCAATAATTACTGCAGCAATATCATCTCCATATGCTTCAAATAAAGATCTAACTTGCTCCATATCATTATATACGCCAACTAAAGTATTTTTAATACTATCATTTGGTATACCTAAACAACCAGCTATTCCTTCAGTTAATACACCTGATCCTGCTTCAACTAAAAAGCCATCAAAGTGTCCATGATAACATCCAGCAAATTTAATTATTTTATTTTTACCTGTATATCCTCTAGCTAGTTTTATAGCACTCATTGTAGCTTCTGTACCTGAGTTAACAAATCTAACCATTTCAACATTATCCATTTCCTCACATAAGAACTTACTCATTTTAAGTTCTAAATCAGTTGGTGTTCCAAACGCAATTGCTGACTCTGATATTTCTTTAATTGCAGTTACTACATCTTCATTAGAATGCCCTAAAATCATAGGTCCCCATGCAAGTACAAAATCTATATAATCCTTACCATCTTCATCAGTTAATATTACCCCTTTTCCTGACTTCATTACTGGAGGATCTATTCCCATATCTCTATATGCTCTTACTGGAGAGTTAACTCCTCCAGGCATATACTTCTTTGATTCTTCAAAAATTTCTTTATTAGACATATTATTCATCCTCCTTAAGCCATTTAGCTGCCTCTAATGCATAATAAGTTATTATCATCTTAGCACCAGCTCTTTTCATTGATAAAAGCATTTCTGATGCAACTAATTTTTCATTAATTAATCCTGCTTCACCAGCATTTTTAACCATAGCATATTCACCACTTACATTATAAACACAAATAGGAGCATTAATTTTGTCTCTTGCTTCTTTTACTATATCTAAATACGACATTGCAGGTTTAACCATTATTACATCTGCACCTTCATTTAAATCTGCTTCAATTTCTGCCATTGCTTCTCTAGAATTTGCTGGGTCCATTTGATATCCCTTTCTATCTCCAAAGCTTGGTGCAGAACCTGCCGCTTCCCTAAATGGTCCATAAAATGCTGATGAATATTTAGCTGCATAACTCATTATAGGTAAACTTTCAAATCCGTTTTTATCTAAAACTTCTCTTATATATCCTATTCTTCCATCCATCATATCTGAAGGAGCAACCATATCAGCTCCAGCCTTAGCATGAGATAAAGCAATTTCACCTAAATATACTAAAGTTTTATCATTATTAACATTATGATTATCTAAAATACCACAATGACCATGATCAGTATATTCACACATACAAACATCTGTAATTATATATAAATTACTATTAAGTTCTTTTAATCTTCTAATAGCTTTTTGTACTATACCATTATCATTATAAGCTTCGCTACCAACACAATCCTTAT
This sequence comes from Clostridium sp. RTP31139st1_H3_RTP31139_211217, assembly GCF_040227035.1. Taxonomy (NCBI): domain Bacteria; kingdom Bacillati; phylum Bacillota; class Clostridia; order Eubacteriales; family Clostridiaceae; genus Clostridium; species Clostridium sp. RTP31139st1_H3_RTP31139_211217. Next base: position 5,450 of record NZ_JBCOAB010000013.1, on the reverse strand, counting down.
GATCAGGAATACCAAATAAAATTACTGATTTAACCTTTGCTTCATTTAACTCTTTAACTAATTCATCTAATTTATCTACTGACCAATGGTAATTGCCTTTTAAAGAACTTATTTCTCTCTTTATATTATTACCTTCAACCACGAATACTGGATAAATAAAATCATCTACACTTAATGAATTTTCCCTAACTAAATTTCTTATTACAGAATTTGTTCTTAACCTTCTCCCTCTTCTAAACATTTTCTGCCTCCTTGAATTCTATTATTTCCTTAAGGAATCCTTCTTCTGAGTGCTTCCTACATACAAAGCATTCCATATTATTTGCATTTATTGCTTTTGCTGTTTGTGGTCCTATTGCAATAAGCTTCTTCTCTCTTATAGCTTCTATTCCTAACATATCAATCATATTAGTTACTGTGCTAGGACTTGTAAATAATACATAATCTACTTCATCAAATACTCTCTTATTTTTTACAGTTCCACAAACAGTATCATAAGTATGAACTCTATCTACATGTAATCCTAATGCACTTATTTCATCATATAAATAACTTCTGCTACTTGATGAACATGGAATTAAAACTTTTTCTCCTTTAACTAAATGTGGCTCTAATACTTTAAATAATCCTTCACCTACAAATTCTCTTGCCATAATAAAAGGTACTATTCCTCTATTTATTAATGCCTTTTTTGTAGCCTTTCCAACAACAGAAAATTTAGCTTTTATATTTCTAACATCGTATCCTGTTTCAATTAAATAATCAAAAAAATTATTAACTCCATTTACTGAAGTTAAAATAATATGATCATATTCTGGTAACTTATCTAAATATTCTTTTAAGTTTTCTTTAGTTGATTTAATTTTAATAGAATTAATTTCAGTTACTTCTGCTCCTAAATCACTTAAAGAACTTTTTAAGCTTGAACTTTGTTCTCTTGATCTAGTAATACAGACATTCGTACCAAATAAAGGTTTTTCTTCATACCAAGATAGTTTTTCATTTAAATTAACAACTTCTCCTACAACTATAATACATGGAGACTTAAGCTGAGCCTCTCTGGCCTTATCAGTAATATTCTCTAAAGTTCCTATTACTTTTCTTTGCTTTGATGATGTTCCTCTCATTACAATTGCTGCAGATGTTTCTTTATCTTTTCCATTAGTAATTAGATTTGATACTATTCTTTCTATATTTTCAAGCCCCATCATAAATACTAATGTTCCTTTTTCTTTTGCAAGAGCTTCCCAATTAAGCTTTTCATTTGTTCCTGTCATTCCAGTTACAATATGAAAACTTTGTGCAATTCCTCTATGAGTTATTGGTATACCTGCATAATTTAATACAGCTATTGGTGAAGTTACACCTGGTATTACTTCAAAACATAGTCCTTCTTCTTCAAGAGCTAAAACTTCTTCTCCACCTCTACCAAAAACATATGGGTCTCCACCTTTAACTCTTCCAACTATATGTCCTTCTTTTACAAGTTTCACTATCATTTCATTTATTTCTTCTTGAGTCTTATAGTGAGCACCTGGTTCCTTTCCACAATAATAAATTAAACAATCATCATTTAAATAATTTAAAATGTTATTAGAAACTAATCTGTCATAAAGTACTGCTGTACATTTTTTTAATACCTTTACTGCCTTTACAGTTAATAATTCTTCATCTCCCGGTCCAGTCCCTATAATATAAGCTTTTCCATTCATATTTAATTCCTACCTTCATTAAATTCTGTTATATCATTAGTACTTTTATGCTTTTAATATTTTTTGAGCTAACTTTCTTCCTAGCTCAATATTATCTTCTTTTTTACCTAAAATATCCTTTTTAACTATTGTACCATTTACTTCATATGTTCCAATAATATATATATCATTTCCATCAAGAGTTGCATATGCACCAATTAAACTATGGCATCCACCATTTAATTCTCTCATAAAGCTTCTTTCAGCCTCTACAGTTACTCTTACATCTTTATTATCTAATTCTCTAAAATATTTATTATACTCACCATTTTTTAAGCACTCAATTCCAAGTGCTCCTTGTGAAACTGCTGGAACAAATATTTCTGGATTTAAATATTCAGTAATTATATCTTCCATACCTAATCTTTTTAATCCTGCAGCTGCAAGTATTATTCCATCCATACCTTCATTTTTCATTTTCTCTAATCTTGTTCCAACATTTCCTCTTATAGGAACTATATTTAAATCATTTCTTATAGATTTTATTTGAGCTGCTCTTCTTATACTACTAGTTCCTATTATTGCTCCATTAGGTAGCTGATCTAATTTTAATCCACTACTACAGACTAATACATCCCTAACATCTTCTCTTTCTGGCATTGCTATTAACTCAAAATCCTCTCCCATTTCATACGGTACATCCTTCATTGAATGAACTGCAGCATGAGCTCTCTTTTCTAATAATGCAATTTCTATATCTTTTGTAAATAATCCTTTACCACCGATTTTATTTAGTGATACATCAAGCCTTTTATCTCCTTCTGTAACTACTAAAAGCTTTTTACTATCAATGTTTTCTTTATCCTTCAATAGTTTCATTACTGTTTCAGTTTGAGTTTGAGCTAATGCACTTTTTCTAGTAGCTAAAATTAATTCCATATATTACTCTTCCTTTCTTAAGGATTTTATCTTCCTAACTATCTCTTCATTATAAAACAATTTTAATACTTTATAAATTTTACCTTTATCATAAAAAAATTTACAATCACTTGAATTTATAAATTTTAATAAATCATCTTTAATTTCTTTATCTAAAAATAAGCAATTTCTTATTTCTCCTGTTAGTCTTATATATTCATCAAATTCTCCCAAAGATTCAGTAATAGATTCTGCTACCATTACTGACCCCCTTGGATTCCCTACCTTAGTATTAACTGCTACAGTAATAAATTCACTTTCTCTTGTAACAGGTATTACTCCCATTCCATCCTTAAAGTTTGATGAATTGATATAAATTTTACATAATTTTTTACAATCATCTTTTATTTCATTAATTACATCATTATTATCAATAGCAATTATTATTAAATGCTTATCTAATATAAAGTCCTTATTATACTTTCCCTTTATTAGCTTTACTTTATCCCTATTAAACTTATAAAAGTCTTCTAAGAAATCTAATGCTAAAACTTCTATATTACTACCTTTATTATAAAAGTTCCTTACCTTTATTAATGCACCTCGCCCTGCCCCTATTACTCCAATTTTAAGTTTTTCTCCAAAAAACGTTATAGGTGCATAACTTAATTCTCCATGAAGATTTGCTTTAGAATATTCAGACATTCATTTTCACGTCCTTTTAACTTTTCTTCCTTTAATAATTTTATAGCTCTATTTACATAATAGTCTGAAGTACTCTTTATTAAAGTTGTAGCTAACTCAATATCTCTCTTATCTTTACATTTATGCTCAAAAGACTTAACTCTACTTTCTATAACACTATTTCCTGTATTCTTCATTTCATGTATATAATATGTAACTTCTCGAATATTTAACCAATTTTTGTATTCATTTAAATATTCATCAACTAAAAATTTATACTCATTCATTTTTTCATTTCTTAATTTTTTATTATCTACATCTAGTTTGCTTATAGTATCTATATCTAGTAAAGTTACTCTTTCATTTTGTGATAAAGCTTCATCAATATCTCTTGGTAGTGCTAAATCAATTAACATAATTTCTTTTCCATTATTATTTATATAATCATTTTTTATAACAACGTGAGGAGCTGCTGTACAACTTATAACTGCATCTACCTCATTAATAACATCTTTATATTCATTAAAGTCTAAAATCTCTACTCTGTCATCTTTTAAATCTGGGACCTTCCCCTTATTTCTTACAACAATAAATACTTTATTAAACTTACTACCCAATGCATATTTAACTACTAAACTACCTATTGTGCCATATCCTAATACCATAATACTACTTGCACCAAATTCTTCAACTTCCTTTACTGCAATAGATGATGCTGATACTGGTATTTCATACAATTTGCTTTCTGTTCTAAATTTTTTTCCACAACTTATTGCTTCTTCAAATAATCTTAAAAGCTTTGTGTGTATAGCCTTATTCTCCAAACTTAACTCATATGCTAGTTTTATTTGTCCTAATATTTGATCTTCTCCTAATATTTTAGAGTGAAAACCACAAACTACTTCTAATAAATGCTTAGCTACACTTATTCCTTCAAGATAAAAGGTATACTCTAAAAGTGAAATATCCCAGTCTAATACTTCAAATATTTTTCTTATATCCTCTTCACTTTCTAAGCATCCTGAAATATAAATTTCTGTCCTATTACATGTGCTTATTATTACGACTTCTTCATATAGTTTATTTAATTCTTTTACTGCCTTAGATTGCTTACTTAATGCAATTGCCAATCTTTCTCTTATGTTTATATCAACATTTTTTCTTATTCCTATAAGACCTAACACTTAATCACCACATTTCTAAGATACGATTTTATATATTTTCCCAATTCTCTTAACAAAAAAATTAAGGAAGTATCCTCCCTTAACTTTTTCATTATAATACTAAATACAATTTTAATCATTACTTTTATACAATTAAATTTTTTAATAATTAATATAAATCTTTTTAATTTATACTTCCATATATATAATATTGTAGGAATTCATTTAATACAACCTTCTACATTTTATTTCATTTTTCTATTGTGATTAAATATATTTTTACGTATATATTTAATTATATTTTTATTATTATATAATTTATGATAAAATATAATTTCCCCCTACTATAAATGACGATCTGTTAAGTTATATGAACATTGCTCTTCTCAATTCAAGGAAATACAATAAGTTTGCAATAATAAATAATACCCCCCTTAGAAAAGGAGAGAAGAACAATGAACAAGACTAATATAAAATGCCCACGTTGTCATTCTGATAAACTATATAAGTTTGGTTTCAATAAGCAGGCTAAACAAAAGTATCAATGCAAGCAATGTAAGCGCCAGTTCGCACTTGGCGACGGTGAAGGATTACCTAAAAGAAATTATCCTAGATGTCCTAAATGTGGTAAAGGAACATACTTACATCACTCATATAAATATTACAATCGCTACAAATGCAATAACAAAAAGTGTAATCACATAATAGTTAAACATCATACTACAAATATTTATATGGCATCTAGTGAATTAATTACCGGATCCCTTTCTATGAAAGGAATGCGTTTTCCACTACATGTGATATTAACTGCATTAACACTATATTTTTTAAATAATTCATCAACAAGAGCTATTTCTCAATTCTTGATAGTTAACTCTGGTATTAAGGTATCACATGTTACTATAGCAAGTTGGACCAATAAATTTGCACCTTTCTTTAAACAGAAAGCTAATAAATTCAAAGCTAGTTTAAACTTACAATCTGACGATTGGCA